>JALSUU010000001.1 GCA_027071075.1 Sulfurimonas sp.
CATCGAGTGTAAATGATAAAATTGCTGCTATCAGTGAAAAAATATATAAAAATCCAGCACTTTTAGAGAGTGACTCTGTTGCCAAAGAGATTAAAATGGCAATATCACTGAGAATTGCTCTTGATAAAAAGAGTGTTGAAGAGATGATAGAGTCTATAGATGGTGTTTTAGATAAACTCTCTCTGCGTCTTATCGATATGATAGAGAAGTCAGATAACTCAAATGAAGAGATTCAAGGTATTAAAAAAGAGTTAGAGTCTTACAATGAAGTGAGTGAGACGAACTTCAAAGTTGCACATAGAAAACTTTATACTATTGCAGTGGCTTTAGAGGAAAATACAAACCTTTTAAGCAGTGATTTAAAGAGTCATAGTCATGAAGTTGCAGCACTTAGTAAAAAAGTACGCAGTTTAGAAAAAGAGTTAGAGGCAGCAAAAGAGGAATCTAAAGAGGATTTTTTAACAAAACTTTATAATCGTCGTGCCTTAGATGACTTTTTAGAGATAAAAGAGGCTGAGTTTAAACGATATGAGAGAAATTTTTCTGTTGTGATGTTTGACCTTGATAAGTTTAAGGATGTTAATGACACCTTTGGACATGATGCTGGAGATGCAGTCTTAACAGCCTTTGCAAAGATACTGAAAAAAGAGTGTAGAACAGTAGATGTTGTTGGTCGTTTTGGTGGAGAAGAGTTTCTTGCTATACTGAGTGAAACTGACACAAAGGGTGGTGCAATCTTTGCAGAGAAGGTACGCAAGCATGTAGAAAAGTCACGCTTTATGTATAAGGGTCAAAGAATCTCTGTGACTGTGAGTTCTGGAGTAAGTGAGAGAAGTAAGCATATCTCACTGCAAGCGACCGTAAACTCTGCAGATGAATACTTGTATGTTGCAAAGAAAAATGGTCGTAATCGTGTGGAGTATAAGAAAAAATAGTGTTAGAAGATTTTTTAAACGCAAAACCACTTTACTATGATGAGATAGATTACACTCGTATGCCCAGAGTATATGAAACTATAAAGAGTAAACTCAAACTGCCTAAAATCATTCATATCATTGGTACAAATGGTAAAGGGACAACTGGTCGTTTTTTAGCCTCGGCTCTTTGCTCTTTAGGGTATAAAGTAGGGCATTACACTTCTCCTCATATTATAAAATTTAACGAGCGAATATGGCTTAATGGCGAGAGCGTGAGTGATGCACTTTTAAACAAGGCTCATTATGAGTTGCTTCTTATGATAAGTAAGAGCGATGCAGAGGCTTTGAGTTATTTTGAATATACAACACTCTTAGCTATTTATATCTATCAAGAGCTTGATTATATTGTTTTAGAAGCAGGACTTGGCGGTGAATATGATGCAACTGCAGTATTTGAAAATATACTTACCCTTGTAACTCCCATAGATATTGACCATGAAGCTTTTTTAGGAAGTGACATTCAAAGTATAGCTACAACAAAACTCAATGCAATTGAAAAAAGTGCGATTATTGCGAAGCAGAGAGATGTAGGTGTAATGAGTGTTGCATCATCAATTGCTCAAACAAAAAATATTAAGATAGAGAGTTTAGAGAGTTATATAAATGAAAGTGATAAAGAAAAAATAGAAGAGATTACAAAGCGTAATCAACTTGTAGAATATTTACAAAATAATCTTACACTTGCCGTATCAGCACTAAACTTTTTAGGTATAGAGTACGCAGTAAAAGATTTTGATAATAGTCGGCTTTATGGACGCCTAACGCAATTTAAAGAGAATATTATTCTTGATGTAGGGCATAATACTCTTGCAGCAGAGTCAATATGTAAGAGTTTAAAACCTTTCACATATACACTTATATACAACTCTTATAAAGATAAAAACTATAGAGAAATAGTAACTCTATTAAAGCCTATAATCTCAGATATTGAAATTATATCTATAGATGATGCGCGGATAGAATCAGAGGAGTTGATGCAACAGGTTATTGAAGATTTAGGATATAACTATAAAAAATATTCAAAAATTCAGAAAAATAAAAACTATCTAGTATTTGGATCATTTAGTGTTGTAGAAGCTTTTTTAGAGAGTTATGATGAATAATCATTTTACAGTTACCATACATGATGATAATGGTGTACGACAGTTTAATGTACACCGTTTTATGAAAAAAGCTCTTATATATGCTTTGCTTTTTATAATCACTTTAGTATTTATCGCCGTAGGTACAATTTTATATCTGAACAATACAATCACTGAAGTGGAGAAAAAGAGAGAGGGTGTAGAGTTTGCATATAAGCAGATGAAACAGAATAATCAAGATCTTCAAAAAAGTATGTTAGCAACGCAAGGTTCTTTAGTAAAGAAGAAAAAAGAGTTAGATGAACTTTCAGACTCACTCTCTGAGATAGAGACTCTTATAGGATTAAAACCCATTACTCACAGTTCAATTGCCCAAAGAGTGACAGCAACAAAGCTAAACTCTCAACAGAGAATGATGCTGATGCAACTTATCCCAAATGGTTCGCCTGTCAAGTACAGAGGTATAACAAGTAAGTTTGGGTATAGAATACATCCAACTCTCAAAAGAAGAGAGTTTCATCGTGGAACAGATATGAAAGCGAAGATGAATACCCCTATCTATGCTACTGCTGATGCAGTTGTGGAGTGGGCAGCATATCATAAGAAGAGTGGATATGGTCGATTGATTATTTTGGCACATATTTATGGTTTTAGAAGCTACTACGGGCATTTAAATAAGATTGTGGTAAAATCAGGTCAATTTGTAAAAAAAGGGGATTTGATTGGTTATACTGGAAACTCGGGTATGAGCAATGGTCCCCATTTACACTATGAAATCCGATTTATCCAAAGAAATGTAAATCCTTATTGGTTTATAAAATGGACACAAAAGAATTATGATGAGATTTTTCAAAAGGAGAAAAAAATACCATGGCAATCTTTAATAACAGCGATATCAAACCTAATGGTGCAGACTCAAACACAACAATCATCACAGCCGGAGCAAAAATCAAAGGGGAAATAAATCTCACTTGTAATCTCTACATTGATGGAGAGTTAGAGGGTGTTATAAACTCCTCTAAAGAGGTAAATGTTGGAAAAAATGGTTATGTAAATGGTAGTATCATTACATCAAAGTTGATTGTTCAAGGTTTAGTTGAAGGGAGTGTTGATGCACAGAGAGTAGAGATAAAAGCCAAAGGTCATGTAAAGGGCGAAATAAAATCAGATGAGCTTGTGATAGAGTCTAAGGCTCTATTTGAGGGTACATCTGTTGTGAAAAATATAAAACCACCCAAAGAGAGTAAACTAGCCTAATGTCACAAACAGCTCTATATAATCACTTCAACACAAAGAGTCCAGAACCTTTAGAACTTCTTATCTGTGAAGATTTGAAAGAGGCTGAAAACTTAGAGAGTGTAGCCAAGTTTTTTAAAAAAGATTATTTGATATTTCCTGATTTTCGTGCAAGTTATGGAGATGATTTGCGTTCTTACAAAGAGGAGTTGCATGAACTCTTTTTCTCCCTTCAAGAGTACTATAAGGCAAAAAAGAAACCCTTAGTCATAGCCCCTTTAAAAACACTTCTTTTCCCTTTACCAAAGGCTGAACTTTTTGCGTCAACTACCTTAGAGTTTGGTTCTGAGATAAACTTGAGTGCTTTTAAAGAACAGATGCTTTTTTGGGGTTACACTTTTGTGGATATGGTTCAAGTAGAGGGTGAGATAAGTCATCGTGGAGATATCTTAGATATTTATATTCCTTCGACTAAGCATCCCTACCGTATCTCTCTTTTCGATAATGAAATAGAGCAGATAAAAGAGTTTGAGTTAGAGTCCCAAAGAACACTTGGTGAAGAGTTAGATAGTGTCACTATTCGTAGTGCTTTTTATGCCCTTAATGAAGAGAACTTCAGAGAGTTAAATGAGAAGGTCGCAAGTAGTGAGTTTGATGCACTAGTGAAAGATGTTGCATCGCTTGGGTTTTGGCACTTAGATTCTCAAGCAGAGAGTTTTTTAGAGGGTAAAAATGTAAAACTCTCAAAAAATTTAGATAATATTCTTAAAGATGCCTATGGTATAAATAATCCAACTCTTCCAAGAAGTGATTTTGATTTAGAACTGCTTGAAGATAATGATGATATAAAGGAGTTAGTGGTTGCCAATGTAGAACAACTACTGCGTGTGCACAAAAATAAAAAGATTACTATTATCGCTGCCAATAGTGCAACCATAAAGCAGTCAGGCATCTATGATACTTCAAATATTACGACTATAACTGCTGGATATATTCTTAATATCATCACACCAACAGAACTCATAATATCGCTCAATAAACCCGATAAAAAAAGACGCCGTAGAAAAAGTTCTATTCTTTTAGATGACCTGAAAAAGGGTGATTATGTAGTGCATGAAGATTATGGTGTTGGAATCTTTGAGAGTATAGAGCAGACTGAGATTTTAGGGGGAGTGAAAGATTTTATTGTTATTAAGTATGTTGGTGATGATAAGATTTTACTCCCTGTTGAAAACCTTGATTATATTGATAGATATATTGCAAGTGGGGGAAGTGTTCCTGTTTTAGATAGACTTG
>JALSUU010000002.1 GCA_027071075.1 Sulfurimonas sp.
ACTTTAATGATATTGAAATCTTAAACGATGTAGTGTTTGAAGAGAAGATTACAGCGATTGGGACACTCTACACCACACCTTCTCTCTATGCATCTACATACAAGAACTCTACTTCTCTTAGCTATGCGAACTATCTTGATAACTCCTTTGATTACTTTAAGATAGAAGCGGGGATGAACCTTATTGCACTGCCAAACGCTACACAACTCTCCCTTGAAGATATAAAAAACATCTTTCCATCTGCCGTAACAACAGTGTGGACTTATGATGGTCTTACGCAGAAGTGGAGTGGCTATAGTAAGCAAGAAGATAAACTCTCTAAAATTGATGAGATGCAATTAAGTTCACTCAAAACATTAACTCCAGCTCAGGGTATCATTGTAAATTCACTCACAGCAGAGACAATTAAGTTTCCTAAAGGAGCTGAGTATCTACTAAGCAACATGAATATTGTAGAAAATCTCTCTTCAGGGTGGCATCTTCTAGGCACAAGTAGAACACTCACCTTTAAAGAGTTACAAAAACTCAATGCAAACATCCTCTCTGTATGGTCTTACAGTGATGGTTATTGGTATGCGAGTGCCATAGAAGACAATTTTATACAGAGTATAGAAAAGCAATCGGTAAAACCTTTAGTAGAGGTAGAATCTAACAGAGCCTTTTGGGTTTATGTACAGTAAGGAAGTAAGATGAAAAATATTTTAGTAACATTTTTAACACTCACTCTATTAGTTTTAAATGGATGTGGTGGAGGTGGCTCTTCAGATAGTGCATCAAGTGGCTCTAATGGAGTGAAAGATGAAAAAGGAAAAGCTACAACAAGTTTTGATGAAGCCTTAAGAGGTGAATGGATTTATGTGCATAATGGAGAAAAAGTTTATATAGATGAGAACTTTAAAGAGCCTATAACAAAGGTTGATGATAAACTCCTAAAAATCGAAACGGATGGAGTCACAAAATATCTTATAAGATATGGCGTAAATAACTCAACCGTTACAGGTGATTTGTATAAAGACTCAGTAGCACATGCTCTTAAAAGATCAGTCTCTACTATTGGAAATATCAACATTATCTTAGAACATTATCTTGATGAGAAAAATACAAAAAAACAGACAATTACGAATACAGGTAATTTTGAATTTAAAAATGTTCAAACAGGAAAGTATACTTTTAAAGCAACAGCAGAAACGAAAACAACAGAAGATACGGATAAAGAACAAAAAGTAAAAGAGAAAGTAACAGCTAAAGTAGATGTATATGGCGAAGAGATTAATATAGGTGGGTTTACTCTTGTAAATGATGATGGGTACAACTTTAAAACTGAATTTACCATCAACAACAGTAAAGGAGGCTACCTCTTTGGAGACCAAACTACTTATGATGGAACAATTTTTATAAAAAATATTGGAGATAAAAAAGGCTCAGGTCTCAACTATACATTTACAAGTGATAGTCCCTATATATCAAGTATGAGTAACACAACTGTTCTCGGTACTGTAGATGTAAACAAGAGCATAGAGATTCCATTTGAAGTCACATTTAATATTTTAGATAAAAGCACAATCAGTATCCCTGTTGATGTAACAATCAAAGATGCACATGGCAACCAGTGGCTCGATAGTCTCTTTTTCCATGTTTATCAAACACCTATGAACTTAAATATCGCTACGAAAAATGCTCATATAAAAGGCTATATCATTGAAGATGGACATAAACTCAATCAAATTGATGTAGGTAATGAAACCGTTATTCTTCCTTATAAAGCAGGTGGTAGCTATTATCTAGTCCTATCAAACCCTGATATAAACAATGAAACGGCTTACTCTATTGGTGTCGATACTGAGGCACCAGATTTTGAAAAGTTTCAAGACACATCAGCCTATGAACCAAACGACAAAGAGTCTGAAGCAAAAACTATCAAGATGGGAGAGAGTATTATCTCTTATCTTCATGAGGGGGATATAGATTACTTCCTTATTGATATGAGTAGTTCAGAAGATGTTGGTGTCTACTCTCCACCTCAAATGCCATTTAAATAACTCAAAGGAAATAAATAATGAAACTGAATAAGGTATATTTAGGATTAGCAACACTCTTACTAACATCGACACTTCTAGCAGAAGAGAGTTCTGTGGCAACAGAAGAAAAAGCGGTAGTAAAGACTACAAGAACGATAATCTCATTTCATTTAGATGAAGATGGTAACCTCAACCCAAACATTTTCATACCTATTTATTATGGTCCTTCTCAACACTTTTTTTCAGCCATCGGCTTTACTTCAACGAATGAGCAGAGTGTAGATGTGCTCGATAGCTTTAAAGATTCTAAAAACTCTTTTGTGAGTGACTCTAAAGATTTGGCTATTCACTATATCTCTTATGCAAATACTCTTTTTGGCTTCCCTGTTTCTATAGGAATTAATTCTACATTTTCTAAAGTAAATAATAATGAATTTGGTTATATTCATGATAGTGATGATATTTTTGGAAAAGGAAGTGATTACTATATTTCCTTTGACAATACGATTAAGCTCAACATTCAAAAACATGCTATAAATGCTGATATAAAGATTCCTATGGGGCACTATTTTGCATCAAGGATATCTACTATTATAGCCCCTTACACTACTATTAAAGTAGAACAATCTACTATTTTTAAACCTCTAGTAACGGAAACAGGAAGTAGTAACAGTACTACATCCCAAGATTTAGCATATACATTTAGATATGATGGACAGATTAATACAGGAACATTTTTTAATCTAGGATTTACCGCTTACTACGACAATCAACCACTCAAATATGACATAGCACAACTCTCTACAAAAAATAATAATTTTATATTTGAAACAAATAAGGTTGACTCTACTGAAGTCACAACTAGGTTTATAGCGAGGGTTCTGTTTGATATAGATGTATTGGGCGGACTAAGTCCTTCTCTTGGTTACGGTATTGAAAGTTTAAATAGAAAAAACAACTTAACAGGAGAGAGTGTAAAAACAGATAAGACTATTTTTACTCTTGGATTTGAGAAGTTATTTTAGAATAAGAAAATTAAAGTAACTAGATAGTTACTTAGCTCCTTCTAAATTTTCATTCCAATCATATCTATATGTTATATCTTTTGATAAGTTCATTTGTTCTTACTCTCCATCCCTAACACACCTAACATAGTAGTTGTACGCCTTAAGGTCATAGTACACAGAACCTTCATCAAAGTTAACATACCACGCATTAAACTCATCAATTTCATAGCTAGTCGAAGACCAATACGGGTAATCATAGCTCGTCTTTTGAAATCCATATACAATATGTGGCTGGTTTCCAGACCTATCTATTATGCTTTTAAGCTCATTAATATTTGGAAGTCTCCAGTCACTATGTCCACTAAGGGTTAAGTTTTCACAGTAAGATATAGCACTCTCCCAAGTCATTTTAGAGCCAACCGTATCATCTTGAAACTCTAACTTTGAGATACTATCCTTTACTGTATCACCTGTTTTTGTAAAGTCTGCGTTGAGTAGACTAAGTCCTATCATAATCATTAGAATAATTTTCATCTATTGCTCCTCATCTCTTACACACCTAATAAAAAAGTATGATTTTTTACTTCCGTAACTATCAGAACCATCGTAAAAATCCACAAACCAAGCATTGCTCACCTCCTGAATATCATGCTCATGACCAGATGCATGACGGATGAACTTATGTCCAGCATCATAATGGCTAGTCGATGACCAGTAGACATCAGTACCAGTATTGTTAAAGAGAGCAGTATTTATCGCTGGATACGATGTACCATAATCAACAATACCCTCTAGTTCGGTAATGGTAGGAACTCTCCAGTCTGCGTAGCCGCCAAGAGTTAAGTCTGAGCAGTAAGTTTCTACTTTAGACCACTCTTTCTTTGTTCTTTTCGCTCCTACATCATCTTGCCACACCAAACCTGTAAGTTCATCGGTTACCATATCCGATGTTCTTGTGTATCTTGGAACTTTTCCTTTTTGGTAGTAACCATCATCTTTGAGAGAATTATCTGTTACTTCATTGGCATTTTTGTCGTAAGATTTTGTTTGTCCTGTCTTTTTAATACTACTCGTGGATGTAGTTGTAGGTGGGTATCCTGATGTAACGAAAGTATCATCTGGAATATCGGTAGAGGATGTAATAATGGCAGAAGAGTCACTATTTTCCCCTCCGTTACAAGCACTTAGTATTAAAACTAAAGGAAGAGACATTACTGCTATTTTTTTTAAAGATTTCATTTTTTCTCCATTTTCTAGCTGTGTGATGCCAATAGTATAGCATTTATTTAGTATTAGACTTCTTTGTAAAGTACCACAACTATCTTAAATTTATTTCTGTGCTCATATATTTTCTATTTTTAGTTGTACAATAAATTTAAATGAAGATACTTTGTGTCATAATCTTCATCTGTAGTTAAAAAAGTTACACCTGTTAGGTGAAATTTTTAGTGTGATTTTTTCGCTTTAAAGTGTCTACCTATAGAGCAATAATAGTTTGCTGTCTAATTGAGTTAGGGACTTAATAGTTGAGTTATTACAAAAAACTTAATATAGGGGAT
>JALSUU010000003.1 GCA_027071075.1 Sulfurimonas sp.
AGTTGTAGCTGATGGCAATATTGTATTTGTAGAAGATAAAGAAGAAAAGGTACTTGCAATGACCTCTTTAATGAAAAAGCTTCAGCCAGAAGGTGGTTATAAGCCACTTAGTAAAGAGGTCTATACAGCAGCCTTTAACGCTACAATGGTATATAAATTGGAGATAGAAAGGTTGCGAGCAAAGTTTAAATTTGGACAGCATCTTTCAGAAGAACGATTTGTTATGATCCTTGAGCACTTAAATCAACGGGGAAGCAAGATAGACAATGAGACTATCAAAATGATGAAGGAGCTAAAAAATGATATATAGATTAGCAAATATAGAAGATATTGAGGGTATTCTAGCTCTTCATAGAAAATACCAAATCGATACGATAAAAGAAGAAGATAAAAAGGATGGTTTTGTAACTACCGCTTTTACAAGAGAAGAATTGCATAAACTTATAACAGAAGAGAATGGACTCTTTATTGGTGTAAAAGATAAAAATATTGTAGCTTATATAATGTCTGCCTCCTGGGCTTTTTGGTCAAAATGGGATATGTTTAAATTTATGATAGAAGATTTACAAAACTGTGTATATAATGGAGTACAACTTACCGTAGATAACTCATATCAATATGGACCTATTTGCATTGATAAAAGTGTGCGAGGAAGTGGAGTTTTAGAAGAGATATTTGCCTTTGCAATAAAAAATATGTCTTATAGATTTACATATCTTGTAACTTTTGTAAATAAACAAAACTTCCGTTCTTATGAAGCACATAAAAGAAAACTAGGCTTAGAGGTTTTGAAGGAGTTTCAATTTCATGGAAATGATTATTATGAGTTTGTTTGTCCTACTGTTTGAAGAAGCTAGATAAGCTTTATTTTTTAGTTTATACTGTATTTGTGTCACAATGTTTTCCTTAAAATATCTGCAAATATTTTTGATATTGCTCAAATTGGGGTGAAGTGTCTAGGTAGTGAAGCGTTATTGCATAGTTTGGGTTAAAATAATAAATGAGACAAGTGTTCCAAGAGTGATTTGCCATGCAAAACCGATATCTATGCCAAAGGTGTAAGGTTGTAGGGCTAGGACTGTGAAAAATCCACTGAGTAGTGAGATAGGTACCATTTTAGTGTTTCCGCGTGAGGTGAAAATCGCAGCAAAGAAAACGCCTAAAAGCCCACTGTATGCAAAAGCCATAACACCAAGAGCAAAGCTTATAAGCGGAAGGTCACTGTATCTTTGCCAAAAGAAACTAAGGATTGCCATGAGTGAGAGGAGAAGTGCGAAGAGCAAAACTGCTACTCGTGATGCACTTAAAAAGTGTGCATCGTTAGTTGTGGGAGATTTTTGTAGTTTATAGGGTTTGTATAGATCTTCTACTGCCACTGAAGCCATAGCCCCTAGCACTGAGTTTGTACTTGAGAGTGCGGCGGCGATTGCTCCTACTGTTACAAATCCACGCAGACCCTCTGGCATCTCGTTTAAGATGTAGTACATAAAGATAGTGATTTTTTCTCCACTGAAGTTTTGCTCTATTGGGGTGTTTTGGTAGTAGACAAAGAGTAGAGCGCCTATTCCTAAAAAGAGTAGAACTATTGGAATAGTTAAAAGTATGGAGAGTATAAGTGACTTGTTCGCTTCATTGGCATTTTTACAAGTTAAAACTCTTTGTGTCATATCTTGATCAAGCCCAAAGGCTGCTATGTTAAGGAGTAACCAGCCACTTAAAAGTCCAACTACACTAAACTTTCCATCTAAAGAGGTATCTATAAACTCTAACTTTGAGTGGGATTGGAGTGTTTGGAGTATATTGACCCCATCAAGAGAAGTGTAGAGAAAGAAAAACACCAATACTCCTGCACTTACATAGGTGAGGGCTTGAATGATATCGCTATATATAACCGACTTTACCCCTCCGAAATATGTATAGGCAAGCGCTCCAATGATTAAGAGAAAGATAGAGAGAAGCATATGTGAAAAGCTAATGTCTAAAAAAAGTATCATACTAATGGCGAGGGCTGCAATGTAGAGTCTCGCACCACTTGCCATAACTCTTCCAACTAAGAACATTACTCCTGCTTGTTTTTTTGCACTCTCTCCATAGCGATGCTCTAAAAGTTCATAAACGGTAAGTGCTTTGATGGCGTAAAATTTTGGAACAAAGAATTTTGCTACAAAGAAAACGGCTAGTAGTGATGCAAAGTAAAACCCTATGAGAGTAAAGTTGTTGGAGTAAGCAAACTCAGGGACACCTAAAAAAGTGGCAGCTGATTGTGAGGTAGCAAGAAGACTGATGGCGACGGCAAACATCGGCATACTATTTGATGCACCAAAGAACTCCTCAGAGGAGGTGATTTTTTTTCGTGAGAAGAGATACGAGGAGAGTGCTAAGATAAGAAAGTAGGCTAAAAATATAGCCCAGTCTAAGCTGCTAAAGCGACTATCCATCTATATTCGCTCGAATATCGTTGATAAATTTCTGACCCGGATCAACTTTTTTAGTTCTATACCCCTTATCTTTTTCTAACCAAAGTGCAGAACCCTCAAACTCTCTGTACTCAAAATGCCCGATAATATGTTTAATAGTTGGATATTTTGCTTTGAGATAGTTGATGAGGTCTATGTTGGCTTGTAGCTGTGCGGGTGTTAAGTCCTCTTTTTTGTTATCTTCTCCCCCTACATTTTCTATACCAATACTTGAGTAGTTCAGCCCAATAACATGTCTTGCCATAAAATTATCTGGCATAAGTTGGTAGATAGTTCCATCTCTATCTACTAAAAAGTGCGCTGAGACATTGAGTGCGGATGCGGAGGCTATATCTCCTCTATCACTCATAAGTTCCTCTTGATAGAGTCTTTTAAAACTAGCACCAAATGTTTTTACTGCTGTCCAATGAACGACTATAATCTTGGGCGTGATTGTAATATTTTTCACATCAAGTCCATAGTGCTTTTGAATATAGCTTTTTGTAAGGTTGATTCTCTTTTGACTAAAAAGAATTGGTTTTTGGATGATGGACTGTTTTGTATGCAGATTTTGGATTTTTCTGTTTGACTCTATGATGCGAGAGAGAGGGATTTTTTTTGCTTTGACTTGTGCATAGACTGCATCCACTATCTCTTTGACACTCATACTTTCTAGCTGGTTACCAAAAAGTAAGATATCCACCCCAGCATTTATAGCAAGAGTCACCCGTTCTTTGAGAGAGTAGTGTTGCGAAATAGCTCCCATTTGTAAATCATCACTCACTATAACACCTCTAAAGTGCATCATATCTCGGAGGAGTTTAGTGTTGAACTTATACGAAAGGGTAGCAGGATATACATCATCTATATGTTTGTTAAAAACATGGGCTGTCATTATCATATCTACTAAATTCTCTTCGATGAGGTTAGAGTAGGGTAAGAGCTCATCAGGCGACCAAGTTTCACTCACATCCACAAAACCCTTATGAGAATCCCCAAGAGAAGAGCCATGCCCTGGAAAGTGTTTTAAAACGGAGATGATATTGTGCTTTTTTTGCTCTAGTATCACAACTTTTGCATACTCTGTAACTTTTGTTGTATCTTTTCCAAAAGAGCGTTCAAGTCCGACAATCACTCTGTTTTTAGGATTTACTGCAAGGTCAACTACTGGTGCAAAGTTCATATTTATTCCAGCGTTTTGAAGCATTTGTGATTGTGTTGCATAGGTTTGTACCGTCTCTTTGTAATTCATCTTGCCAACTGCAGATGCAGAGGGGATTTTTGAAAATCCATACTTTGGTTTGAGTCGTGCAACTCTTCCACCCTCTTGGTCAACACTGATAAAAAGAGGCTTTTTTGAGAAGTGTTGTAAATCATCTGTCAGCTTTTTAAGTTGTTTGGGAGAACGAATATTTTTAGTTTTGTTTCTATCTTTATAATCTCTATCAAAAAGAATCACCCCACCTAAATCATACGCTTGCATATCTTTTACAATCTGTGAATTTTTATCAATAACTGCATCATCAAAGCCAACAATAAGCATACGCCCTATCATTTTTTTTAAACTTGTTTCATTTATGGTGTTTGCTTGAAGAAAAGAGAGGCTTAAGAGTAGTAAAAAAAAGAGTTTCAAAGTATTAGTCCTTATGTGGTAAAAGTGAATTTATAGCATCTAATTGATTAAAGATAAGTTTTTTAGCACTCTCTTTGCTTACTTTTTCAGGCTCAAAGTGGTCACTTACGACCTTAAAGATAAAAAAGTTTTTAATAGCAGGGTTGTGAATGACTGCATCGTAAAAACCAAATGATTCCATATCTACTATGCTATATTTAGTATCACTCACTTCAAAGTCACTACAAACAATCATCTCTTTTGAACGCTCAAAAGTATGGATAATATCATGATAGGAAACTTTTCCAATCTCAATAAGCTCACCAATATCAAAACTACTCTTCGCTCCACAAATACCCATATTAATGTAAATATCTGCATCAATGATGTCAAAGTTATTGATAAGTGCTTGTGTAGCATCTCTTGCATTTGCAACACCCATACCACTAACAATAAGTTTTAGCGTGTTATTAAAAAAAATGGGATACTTCCCTAGTTTC
>JALSUU010000004.1 GCA_027071075.1 Sulfurimonas sp.
ATGTCGTACTTTTTGAAGATGTGATAGTACAAATCCAAAAAGTAGATATAGCCCGTGCAAAAATTTATGCCATAGTTGTTGGGAAAGTGGATGTATAAGAGTGAGTTAGACAACCATATAAGAAACAAATCTATCTCTAATAGTTTTGTTTTTTTTGGCGAAAGTAGTTTTCTTATAGATATGTACACTAAAATGCTCACAACTATAGATGATGCAAATATTTTAGAGTTTTATTATGATGAGTATGACTTTAACTCTGCAAAATCACACCTTTCTCAAGCTTCTCTCTTTGGTGATAGAAATATTTTAATCATCAAAAGTGAGAAAAAAGTACCTAAAAAAGAGTTAGATATACTCCTCGCATTTTGTGATAAGAACCCTGATAATATTTTTGTCTATGCCTACTATGGAAGTGACCATAAAAGCTATAACAATAAGAAAACATTTGCTAAAAGTAAAGCGATGAGTGTTCGTTTTTTTAATCCCAAAGATTATGAAGCACAAAATATTATTCTTCAACTCGCACAAGAAAAAGGTGCAAACATAGATAAGTACACAGTAGCCCATCTTTTAAGTGTCCATAATGGAGATGTAGCCTTAGCCGCCAATGAACTCGATAAGTTTGTTCTTTATGATAGAGCAATCACTACAAAAGATATAGATAATCTTGTGTATGGTTTAGGAGAAGTAAATCTCGATGACTTTATCAAAAAGCTTCTCCATAAGAAAGATTTTAAAGAGGATTTGAAGCGTATTTTAGAACACGGAGAAGATGAGATCCGTGTTGTAACCGCTATTACCGCTTATCTTACACAACTCTATATGTTTAATATCTACATCAGAGTCAATGGTGCACCCAATGCCTTAGAGATTTTAGGCTACCCTGCTCCCAAATTTGTAGTTGATGAAAAATCGCAACTCTCCATAAAATTCAAACCTGAAATATATGCAAAACTTCATGAACTACTACTAGATAGTGAACTTAAAATGAAAAGCAGTAATATTGATAAAGGCGCTATTTTACTCTCTACACTCATTCGATTACAAAAACTTCTTAAATAGACTTCTTTTAACAAAGCCTCAGAACAATTAGTATATAATTGCCCCATTAATTTTTCCACAAGGAATTGCCATGCGCGGTTATAAAATTTTTGCTGGTTCAGCAAGTGTTGATTTTGCAAAAGAGATTTGTCAGGTTTTAGATGTACCTTTAGCGAAAGCTGATATTAAGAAGTTTAGTGATGGTGAAATCTCTGTACAAATTGCAGAGTCTGTTCGTGGTCGCGATGTTTTCATAGTACAAAGTACAGGTGCTCCATCAAATGACAACCTTATGGAACTTCTCATCATGACAGACGCACTTAAGCGTTCATCTGCATCAAGTATCACTGCTGTTGTTCCGTATTATGGGTATGCTAGACAGGATCGTAAAGCTGCTCCTCGTGTGCCAATCACGGCAAAACTGGTAGCAAACCTTTATGAAACTGCAGGTATCGATAGAGTTGTAACTATAGACCTTCATGCTGGACAGATTCAAGGATTTTTTGATATTCCAGTAGATAATCTTTATGGTTCTGTAACTTTTGAGCAGTATATCAAAAGTAAAAACCTCAAAAACCCTATCATTGCATCACCAGATATCGGTGGTGTTGCTCGTGCAAGATACTTTGCAAAAAGAATGGGACTAGAGATGGTTATCGTTGATAAGCGCCGTGAAAAGGCAAACGAATCTGAAGTGATGGGAATTATCGGTAATGTAGAAGGTCATGATGTGATTATGATTGATGATATGGTTGACACGGCTGGGACTATGGTCAAAGCTGCTACTGCACTCAAAAACAAGGGAGCAACATCAGTTATGGCATGTGCTACGCATGGAGTGCTGAGTGGAAAAGCATATGATAACCTAGAACATGGTGAACTCGATGAACTCATCATCACAAATACACTAGAGAGTAAGCCACACAAAAACATAAAAGTTTTAACAGTAGCACCACTTTTTGCTGAAGTAATCCGTCGTGTATATCATAACGAGAGTGTTAATTCTCTTTTCGCGTAAATATTTCTTATTAGATTATCTATACTCCTACTTTTATAGTTAATCTAATAACATTTAGTTACAACTACTCTAAAAATTAGGCCTATACTACTATGAAATATAACTTTTTTTATCAAATTACACTTCTATTATTACTTTCCGTTTTTACACTCTCTTGCAGTGACTCTAAACCAAACAAACTCATTACTACTCTTTCTGATGATTTTAATACAAGTGTAGTAGATATTAATAGAAAAGTTCAAATCACAGTATACGCAGAATTTGATGATGGATCCAAAGAAGACTTTACAAAAAATCTTCTTTGGAGTAGTTCTGATGAGACTCTAGCAACTGTTGTTGATGGTTTAGTAGAAACAAACTCATCCACAGGTCTTGTAAATATAAGCTATAAAACTGTTGCAAGTGATATTAACGAAGCCTCCTTATATGAAAAAACATACGAGATTAATATAAGAGAGTTAATCCTAAAATCAGTATCCCTCTCGAAACAAGCTCTTTCTCTTAGCGAAGGTGAAAGCTCGCAACTAAAAGCTTATGGAACTTTTCTTGATAGTACAAATGCAAAAGAAATCACACAAGAGATTACGGATGACTGTAATTGGACTAGCTCAGATAATACGGTAAGCACGGTAAGTAGTAGTGGCTTAGTCAAAGCACTTAGTGAAGGAAATGCAACAATCAATGCAAAGGATTTGGAATTATCAGATAGTGCGGATATAACTGTTAAAAAAATTACTTATGTAAGTCTAGAAATAAATAATACTATTACAAGTTTCAACAAAGAGCAGACACTTCCTCTTTATGCATTAGGAGTAACAAGCACAAATTCTAAGGTTCCTTTAGATTCTTCAGAAATAACATGGAGTAGTGAGGATCCCACTATAATCTCACTCAATAATAATATCGCAACTGCTCGTCAAAAAGGTATAACCAATATAGTTGCAACACTTAAAAGCAATAGTTCTATTACAGATACAATGCAGCTTACTGTTTTAAAAGATACTTATCTAAGGTTTTTTAAAAATGGTATTGAAACATCTTTTCCTTATGCTGGAGCACAAGAGTATTCAAATTTTCCATCAAGTTTCGACTCGTTTACTATTCGAGCAGTTGGTCAAGATTTTATAGTGAAAAATCTAAAAGTGACAGACTTCAATAACAGTGTACTCCCAGCTACAGAAGCATATTTTTCAGGAATTAGTAAAAGTACAGTACTTTTTAAAGATACAGATGTAAACTTTAAACTTTTTCAAAATTCTCTTAGAAAAGAGTTACACTATTCATTTGAAGTTGATGATAGTTTTAGTAGTAGTTTTAGTCAAAAATATATCGAAGAGTAAAAGTAACTGAACCATCGCCTTGCCCACTAAACTGATCACTTTTTAAAGAGTAAAAATATGTGTACTTTAGACTTGATATGAAATTTTCAGTTATTGGGTAGCCTAAACTTAACATTGCCTGTCCAGATAAAATTCCACTTTCAGTAATCTTATCTTGTAGAGATAGAGATGTTATTCCAACTCCTACGCCAACTGTTGAAAAAACACTACTAGTAGTGTTATATCCACTGTAATATACATTTACTAGCTGTGAATTTGAAACAAGATCACCATTTACACCTATACTATACTTTCCATCTTCTGATGCAGAGTATAACTTATCACTTTTGTATCGTTCTTCAAGTTCAAATCTGAAAAGATTAGCTTGATAGCCTAAAGCTACAGTTGCGATATAACCTTGCTTATACACATACTGTACTTTAGGTGTAGATTGAACATCTCCAAACCCTACTCCACCTGCTGCATCTAGGTAAACACCACTAGGTGCACCATATAAACTAATACTAGTTAAACTGAGGAGTAATGTACTTTTAATAAAATTATTGTTTATATATTTCATAAAGAAAGTATAGCTAAAATTATACAAAATATATATTTACTTTACACTACATACTACCAACTTTGGCAGTGACTCTGTTTGAAGTCTCTCCAAAACAACTTTCAAAAGAGGATGTGGGTTTTCTACTAAAGAGTAGTGAATCCACTGTTTCTCTTTACTTGCATCAACTACACCTGCAATTTTCATCACTTTAAGATGCCGTGAAACTAATGGCTGTGAGAGTGAAAAAGTATCACATATTTCACAGACACATACCCTCTTCTCCCTCTGTATCAATCCTAAAATTTTTAATCTATTTTTATCTGAAAATATTTTTGAGAGCTCTACTAATCTATCCATTTAACCTCTTTAAAAGTTTTATTATATAACAATTCATTTATATAAACTATTTGTTATATTATAGCAAAACTAAGGAATTTTATGGAATTTATTATCCAATTTTTTACAGCACTCATAGATTTGAGCAATGCTATGGCTCCCTATATCATTTTTGGGCTCTTTTTTGCAGGTCTTTTACATGAGCTTGTTCCCGACACTCTCGTCTCTAAGCACTTAGGAAAAGACTCTATTGGTTCAGTTATCAAAGCAACTCTTTTTGGAGT
>JALSUU010000005.1 GCA_027071075.1 Sulfurimonas sp.
CCTAAAGCTTAGAACTCTTTACCATCGCTAAAACAAGAGGGATATTTAAACCATCGTTGTTGTATCCCTCATCTATACAAGATTCGCACTTGTTTCCTACATTACACTCTTCGTTTTCTAAAACTTCTTCAAGCGTTGTAAGATTATGTTTCTTGATACATTTTGCAATTTGACCTGCTTTTTTTGAGTTACATACACAAATTTCAGTATTTTGATCTACCATTAAAAAAACTCCATTTCAGATTCTATATCGTTTTCTGTTCCAGATACGATAGCTATAATTGTACTTAAGTCATTTATCATAGAAGAGTGAAACTCTATGGCACTTTGAAACTCCTCTGATTCAACTTTACCTCTCCAAATACGAAGAACATAGATAAAACTCTCTAAAAGTGTTGCAATGTCAGAGACTCTATCTATAAAGTTCTGCGGTGCTTCATTAAGAGTGTTTCCTAGAGATAAAATACTTGTAGATAACTCTTCATAGATTTTATATGATGCAATAATTTTGGCATAACTGAGAAAAAGATCACCAAGTACTTGGATGTTTGAAGTAGTGATATTTTTAGAGAGATTTATTAAAACTGCTGCTCCACTGATATCTATCTCTAACTCTTTAAGCTCATTTAAGTCAGCTGTTTCAAGTTTGGCATGCTCTAGGTCATCTTTTTTGATAGTTACTTTTTTTGATTGACCAATTTGCACAAGCTTAGAGTCAAGTATGCGTACTAAACTCTCTAACTCTTTATTTTTTGTATGGAGTTCTTTATTTGATTGTTCTAAATCTGCTCTATACTCTTCAACCATCTTCTCATTAACTATAGATTTGGCTGTATAGTAGAGTGTTTCAAGCATGTTGTCGATTTCAATAGGTTTTTGCATGAAGTAGCGTATGTTCATATTTATAAATTTTAAGAGGTAATTAGAGTCATTATAGGCTGAAACGATGATGATGCATTGATTTGGATGTATCTCTCTGATTTTAGTCGAGAGTTCTATTCCATCCATCTTTGGCATTTTCACATCACTAATGACTATGTCATAAGACTCTTCTTTGTACATTTCAAGTGCCTCTTTACCATCACTTGCTACAGATGTCTTTTTAAAAAGTACTTCAAAGAACTCTTTTGTTTGTGCTTGTAGTTCCATATCATCTTCAACATATAAAATTTTTAATTCTTTGGTGAAATTAATCGCCATATCAATGGTAATTGCACTCATTCTCTCTCTTTTTTTATTAAATTTTTGCTATTTTATCAATATCTTCATAAAGTATTCATCATTTTATGTAAAAATACATTAAAAGATTATAAGTCTCTCTTATAACCTTTTATTTACACAAAGTTTACACAGTAAAATGGTATACTTTTTTCGATAATTTGATATAAAGGTAATAAAATATGAAGTATATGACAAGGTTGTTTGTTTTACTTGCAATGGTAAGTAGTTTGATGCAGGCTGGTGACTTTTTGATGCCAGATGAAGCGTTTAAACCTTATGCAAAAGTAAATGACACTATGCAGGTAGAAGCGGGTGTAGTCATCGCAGATGAGATTTATCTCTATGAAAATAAGATGAGTGTTACACTCAAAGATACAGAGCTTACTATAAAGAAGACACAAAAACCTGAGGCAAAAGACCATGATGGTTCACAAGTCTTTTTTACATCTCCAAATTTTGTGCTTACATTGGCAAATCCAAAGAGTTTAAGTGGCATACAAAAGTTTACAGTTGTTGTAGCATACCAAGGATGTTCAAGTAAAGGGCTCTGTTATAACCCTGGAAAAAAAGAGTATTCTCTCAGTGTTGATGCATCAAAAATCTCTACACAAGGTAGTACTCCAACAAATGTAAAAACTACTCCAAAGCTTGAAATAGAGCAGCCAATAAAAGAGGTTTCAGAGACAGATGCCATAGCAAATACTATTAAAAGTGGTAATATAGCTGTTGTGCTTTTAACATTTTTAGGTTTTGGTTTACTTCTTGCGATGACACCATGTGTTTTTCCTATGATTCCTATTATCTCTGGAGTTATTGTTTCTCAGGGTGAAGGGCTTACTACAAGAAAAGCTTTTGCTCTCTCTGTTGTCTATGTTTTAGCAATGGCTGTAGCCTATACTATCGCAGGTGTTTTAGCTGGTCTTTTTGGAGCGAACCTACAAGCTGCACTCCAAACACCATGGGTTATTTACTCATTTTCATTTGTATTTGTAGCACTTGCATTTAGTATGTTTGGTTTTTATGAACTGAAACTTCCCGACTCTTTAGTAGCAAAAGTAAGCTCAGGGAACAATCGTGGTGGCTATGCTGGTGTAGCTATTATGGGCTTTTTATCGGCGCTTATTGTTGGTCCGTGTGTCGCTGCTCCACTTGCAGGTGCACTTGTTTATATCGGTCAGACTGGGGATGCAGTGCTTGGTGGTATGGCACTGTTTTCTATGAGTATAGGTATGGGACTTCCTCTTATCGTTGTAGGTGTAAGTGCTGGTAAGTTTATGCCAAAACCAGGGGCTTGGATGACTATGGTTACTGCTGTATTTGGTGTGATGATGCTCGGTGTTGCTATCTGGATGTTAGAAAAGGTAGTAGATCCATCTGTTACAACGCTTCTTTATGGACTTCTTGGTATCGGTTTTGCGATTTACCTTGGTGTTTTTGAAAAAGAGTCTCATGTCTTTAAAAAGAGTGTCTCTGTTATAATGTTTATCTACTCTGTAGCACTCTTACTAAGTTTCTTAGCTGGAAGTGCAAGTATGTTACATCCTCTTGGATTTTTAAAGGGTTCTGTAACTTCTTCTGTAGTGCAAGCTACTGCTTCAAAAGAGTTAAAGTTTAAAGTGGTAAAATCTCTTGATGCCTTAGATAAGGTTCTCGCACAAAACAAGGGTAAAAAAATCATGTTAGACTTTGCAGCTGACTGGTGTACTTCATGTAAAGAACTTGCAGAGGTTACTTTTAAAGATGCAAATGTAAAAAATGCCCTGAGTGATTATGTACTTATTCGTGCAGATGTAACAGATAATGGCGAAAAAGAGAAAGCAATGAGTCAAAAATATGGTGTTTTTGGTCCTCCTGCGCTTATCTTTTTTGATGAGAACTTGAAAGTTAAGAGTTCTAAAACTATTATCGGTTTTATAGAACCAGAAAAATTTATAGAGCATCTAAACTCTTTATAGGAAAAAAACAGAATGAAGAAAATTATTTTACTTATAGCACTTTTCATCTCATCTTTGATGGCAGATGTAAAGTATATTGATATATTTGATGCATATGATAAAGCAGCTTCAGAACATAAAAAAGTGATGGTAATGCTCTCTAAAGAGGGCTGTCCTGGGTGTGAATATATGGAAAGTATAGTATTTAAAAACAAAGATGTTGAGAACTACTTACAAAAGAACTTTGTGGTTGTTCATGTAGATATAGATAAAGATGGTTTACCTGATGGGATGGACTATTTTGCTACACCAACATTCTATTTTCAAGATGCTGATAATAAAATTCTTAAACGCCTTAATGGCGGAAAGAATGCGAAAGATTTCTTAGAAACACTCAAAGAGATAAAAGCTAAAAAATAGCTTTTATCTTCTTCTTCCACCATTCCCACGGTTTGAATTTCTTGACCCATTACTACCGCGAGGTTTATTTCTCGCTCCACGATTTCCACCCATATTGATAGCTTCTGCTTTGATGCTAGGGTCTGGTTTAAAACCTTTTAACCATACTTTTGGAATATCTTTTTGTATCAGTTTTTCTATGTTGCTAAGAAACTCATCTTCATCAACACAGACAAGACTAATAGCTTCACCCTTATTTCCCGCACGACCCGTTCTACCAATACGATGCACATAATCTTCACTTACATTTGGAAGTTCGTAGTTTACAACATGAGGGAGTTGGTCTATGTCTATTCCACGCGCTGCAATATCTGTCGCAACGAGTACACGAATCTTTCCAGCTTTAAAGTCTGCTAAGGCTTTTGTTCTAGCATTTTGACTCTTGTTTCCATGAATTGCTGCAGCCGTGATGCCATCTGCATCAAGCTGACCACTCAGACGGTTCGCTCCATGTTTTGTGCGTGTGAAAACTAAAACTTGTTTCCATTTTCCTTCACTTATGAGATGCGTAAGAAGTTCTCTTTTTCTTACCTTATCTACATGATAAATCGCTTGTTTTATTGTCTCACTTGATGCATTTGTTCTTGCAACTTCTATAAGAATAGGAGATTTTAAAAGCTTGTTAGAGAGTTTTTTAATATCATCAGAGTATGTTGCTGAGAAAAGGAGAGTTTGTCTCTCTTTTGTCAGTGCAGCTATAATTTTTTTGATGTCATTAATGAAACCCATATCAAGCATTCTATCCGCTTCATCAAGGATAAGAAAATCAATGTGAGAGAGGTCTACCGTTTTTTGAGAGATATGGTCAAGCAGACGCCCTGGAGTAGCTATAACTATATCTACACCTTTACGGAGTGCTACAAGTTGTGGGTTTATCTTTACACCACCAAATATTACTGTAGATTTAAAGGGT
>JALSUU010000006.1 GCA_027071075.1 Sulfurimonas sp.
GCTAAAATATTGGTAGAGCATATTTTATATGATGCAGAGATAAGTAAGCGCTTAATCCCTGCTAGATTTTTTGCAAGGTGGGTGAAAAAGCGATGAAAATTTACTCTTTATTATTAAGTACGCTTCTTTTTGTAGGTTGCAGTGATTCTGGTACAAATGTTTCTAACACGCTAACTAAAGCATATCCACTTCATAAGGATATTATCGTTACTGTTTTTTGGGTAGGTGAAGAAGCAGATGTGGATAATGGAAATATAGCAAATCTTGCAAGCGCTTGGGATAATAACTGGCTTGAGAGTTATGGTGGTGTGGATACTCCTGATGCAAGAAGCGGCTACCATCCTACTGTATTTATACCGAAAGAGAATCCTTTTTATTTTGCCTTACCTTATAATGATTTTGATGCAGATGGGAAGAAAAAGGTAGATAGTAACAGCACAATCCCTTGGGATATACTCAGTGATAACCCCTACTACTCTTCGTGTAAAAACAGATGGATTAAAATCACAAAAGGCTCTCAAGTAGTCTATGCACAGTGGGAAGATGTTGGTCCTTTTGGAGAAGATGATACAGCTTATGTTTTTGGTGCATCAAACCCTAAAAATAGTACTAATGCAAAGGCAGGTTTAGATGTTTCTCCTGCTGTGCGAGACTACTTAGGTTTGAGTGATGTTGATAGTGTAAATTGGGAATTTGTCGATGCATCAAATGTACCTGATGGTATCTGGAAAGAGCGTATTACTTACTCAAATGTCAACTGGGATGCAAGATACAAACCTGATGTAAATACATCATGGCAGTGGCAGCTCAGCGGAGAGATAAATAGTAACTATGCTGTAGATTTATATGATATAGACCTTTTTGAATCAAACACTAGCCTTATCCAATCTCTGCAAAAGAGTGGAAAAAAAGTCATCTGTTACTTTAGTGCTGGAAGTTATGAGGAGTGGCGAGCAGATGCTTCTTCTTTCGATGCAGATATTTTAGGAAAAGATTTAGATGGCTGGGAAGGTGAGAGATGGTTGGACATACGAAGTGACAAAATAAGACCTATCATGCAAGAGAGACTCGACCTAGCAGAGCAAAAAGGGTGTGATGGAGTAGAACCTGATAATATGGATAACTACTCAAACGATACGGGTTTTAATCTCACTGCAGAGCATCAACTCTCATTTAATAAATTTATAGCAAATGAAGCGCGTAAACGAGGCTTAAGTGTGGGACTCAAAAATGATATTAGCCAAATGCAAGCACTTGAGCCTTACTTTGATTTTAGTGTGAATGAACAGTGTCATAAATACAGTGAGTGCAGTGAAATGAAGATTTTTACAAAGGTAGATAAGCCTGTTTTTAATGCAGAGTATGCAGAGGAGTATATAAATGCACCAGAGAGTATGTGTAAAGAGAGTCAAAGTGTAAATATTCGAACTTTGATACTTCCTCTCTCTTTGGATGACTCTTTTCGTTACTCTTGCGATTAAAGAGTATCATTTAAAAACAAAAAACTTATTTAAAATAAATGAGTTTACCGCGACAAAGAGGGTTGCAAAGAGTCCAGAAATATAGTTGTTAAAGCCAAATTTGTTAAAAAAGTATATGAGAGCTATATTTAAAAGAAGATTACTTAGTGTAACAAGAGTGAATTTTATTAAAAGTGTATTGTCACTCCTTTTAAAGACAAACTTTCCAAATGTTTTAAAACTAAAAAGCATAGCCACTACAGTCGCAAAAAAAACTGCCGTAGGGTATCCAAAGTGTAAGTAAATAAATAGAGCATACACAAGATAATAAAAAAGTGTATTGACTCCACCAACTATTAAAAATTTAAAGAGTAACATAGTTCCTATTTTTTGTTGAGTCTAGAGAGTTCAAAGTTTTCTCTGTGTTGTCTTACAACTGTATCGAGCAAGAAACCAATAAAAAGGGACATAAGGGAGATTATCATCAATCCAACTGCTAATATTGCAGAAGGAACCTTGGAGACATAAGAAGTCTGAACAAACTCTATGATGACAGGTGCTCCTATTAGTAAAGAGAAGATAAAAAATAGTGCTGCAAAGTAAGTGAAAAAAGTGAGTGGTTTGTAGTTTTTAAAGAGCCAAAATATAGTTTTTAAAATTTTAATTCCATCACTATAAGTATTGAGTTTTGATACACTCCCCTCTATTCTATCGACATACCCTATAGTTACTTCTTGAATTTTAAAACGCTTATCAAGTGCATGCATACTCATCTCTGTCTCTATCTCAAAACCACTACTATGTATAGGAAAGTGTTTCACGAAGTCCTTATTAAAAGCTCTAAAACCACTCATAATATCTTTTAAATCTTCTTGATAAAGTGTGTTAATCAGGGTCTTCACCAAGTTATTTCCAAAGTTATGAAAGTTTCTTGAATTTTGTGTTTTATAACTTCCGTTGGAGTGTCTATCTCCTATTGTCATATCTGCATCGTTGTTTTGAATCGGATATATAAGTTTATGAACATCTTCAACAGGGTAAGTGTCATCTCCATCAATCATCACATAAATATCTGCATCAACCTCCATAAACATCGCACGAACAACATTTCCTTTTCCTTTTTTTGGAACATCTCTTACTATCGCCCCAGCTTCTTTGGCAACTGATGCAGTCTCATCTGTGGAGTTGTTATTATAGACATAAATCGTGCTTTGCGGTAACTCTTTTTGAAACTTGCTGATAACACTTTTTATGGTAAGTTCTTCATTATAACATGGGATTAAAATAGCAATTTTTTTATTCATTGATGCCCCTTTTTTCAAATAATATTTTATCGTTTAGAATTAAAATAGGTTCAATTCCTAAAGTATGTAGTTTC
Source organism: Sulfurimonas sp. (assembly GCA_027071075.1). Classification (GTDB taxonomy): domain Bacteria; phylum Campylobacterota; class Campylobacteria; order Campylobacterales; family Sulfurimonadaceae; genus Sulfurimonas. The sequence continues at coordinate 2,839 of JALSUU010000006.1, forward strand.
TTAAAAGAGAGAACTTGTTTGGGATTTTTAAGAAAGTGTAAATAGTATTTAGCACCTGTATACTCAATCAAACTATTAAGTTCTTCTTCTGAAATACCATCATCTTTCATCATCCGAATATATATATCTTTCATCTTTTTATTGGTATCAAACCACCCAATACTACAGCTTGGAATGAACTTTATAGTAGGATTTAAATAGAGTCCATTATAAATATCGATGGTAAAACTATTGAGTAAAATAGTTTGATTGTTAAATATTTTGTTTTGATAGAATTTTTTTTCTTCAAGTGTTTTACTAAAATCTTTCTCTTGCATCATGTATCCAAACATTGTACTTGTGTAGAGTAGTGCGGGGAGTAAAAATATTGGTTTATATTGATTAAGTTTGATGATATGAATAAACTTATATGTTAAAAAGAGAATTTGTTTAGAAATAAGAAGCTTTAAAAGAGGTTTACTCTCGATAAATAGATAGAGAAAAAAGATTGGTTCTATTAAAAGAACATATCTTGATTGTGCTAACCACAGAGGTGACATGATAAGAATAAGTGTAGCAAGTGCTTGATTTTTGAAATAGTTATAGTTCATATATATGATGGTAAATGAGATAAGCCATGCGAGAAAAACTAAAACATAATAGTTGAAAAAACCAAGAATTTCAAAAAATGGCGTACCCTCAGATACAGCTAAACCCTCTCTAAGTGTTTGGTCTGTAAGTAAATACTTAATAGTATCTACATAGTACTCTCCACCAAAGTATAAGTGAAAGGCAAGTCCAATAAGTGAACCGATAAAAAGAGCACTCAGTGCCTTGTAGTTCTTGAGTACAATATATAAAAGTCCTAAAGAACCTGTATATAAAAAGAAAAGATAGTATGTTGTTGCATATAATGCAGTAAGTATAAAAAGGAAAAATATATGCCTACTTAGAAGGAGTGAAGCCATTAAAAAGAGACCAGATAGAAGGTCTGGACGGACATTTACATACTTGAAACTACTCATCAAAACTACACTTAATACTATAAAGATAAGTAAAGGTGATTTTTTAAATGTTGAAAATTTAAGTAATAAAGCATCTAGTAAGTTCATTAAAATAAATAAAACTGTAGTATTTATAGCAATATGAACATTTTCATAGGAGAAGAAGTGTAAATATAAAGCTATGATTTTATGCCAAACAAACCAAGGATCATACTCCTTAAAAAAGAGCGAGTGAGGAAAAACATCACCCCAAGAGTGCATTATATCAGGATGTGCAGCAAAGGCAATGTGTCGTAAACCATCATCAGGCACACTCAGTCCCGAAAAATGGGCATATATAAATGCAGAAAAAGCGTAAATTATGATTTTGAAATATGTTGCATTAAAAATATTTTTTTGATTAGAAAATAAAAAATCCAATAAAAATCCTAAGTATTCAATTTCTTGTAAGAAGTCTATAATAAGTTAAGAAGAAATTATACTCATATAAGCTATTGATATCTTTAACTCAAATTATATTTATAGTATTACCCAAAATTAAAACCTGAAGAGAGTTTCTATTTTACAGTTCAAATCTAAAATTTTCTGGATGTTCATCATTTTGAAAATTATTTGAAACTTTTTCCAAAAAATGTGTTCTTTATGAGTAGGTACTTACATGTCAAGCGAAAGTTAAGATGATAAGAGAT
>JALSUU010000007.1 GCA_027071075.1 Sulfurimonas sp.
CACTTTAAGATTTAATCTTTTTTCAGCCTCTAGGGTTATCAAAGATTCTAACTTATTACCATAGAAATCTAAAGAGATATTACTCAAAAGCACTCCACTTTCAATCTTTGTGATTTTCACTTCCACTTGATTTAAACTACTTAAGTTTTCACTTTTCTCTCTGCATAGAGTTATATGAGAGGGTTTAATAGCTACTCTTACCTTAGAGTTTTTTTTGAGTTTGGCGTTTAGTTCTAGGCTCATCATAGAGAGCGTATCTGACTCTATACAAAACTTTACAATGTTAAGTGTTTTATAGGTCGCTATCTCTTCTACCTCTGCTATTATATAACTCACTGTACTCTGTACCCATACGCTGTTAATATCTTTTTTGCATCATCGCTTAAGATATAATCATAAAAGAATTTTACCTCTTGTATGTTTTTTGCATTTTTTAAAATTACCATCCCTTGCTTTATTGGGGTGTAAAGTTTTGCATCAACATCTTCCCAATGCACTCCTTTTTTATAAGCAGAAAGCTCTTTACAAAAAAGTGCAGACTTAGCGATAAAACCTATGTCAGTTGCACGAAGCGTATAGGAGAGCGTTTGTGAGACAGACTCACCATAAACAAACTTAGAATGGATAAGACTATAAAGTTTTGCATTTTCTAAAGCCTCTTTTGTTGCCTTTCCATAGGGTGCTGTTTTTGGATTTGCAATTGCTACTCTTTTTATGTGAGGACTTTTAAGGAGTTCTAACCCCTTTGAAAAATCTTCTTGTTTTTTTGAGAAGTAGACTAAGGCACCCTCTGCATAAACAATAGGCTTAGAGAGTGTAAGATTTTTTTTGTAAAGGGCTTGTGGAAAGAACATATTTGCAGACATAAAGAGTCCAAAGGGTGCACCGTGAATAATTTGTGCAGTGAGTTTTCCACTACTCCCTAGAGTAATATTTACCTCTGTCTTTGGATGTTGTTGCTCAAACTCTTTTTTTAAGGTTTGCATAGCATAGTTTACATTTGATGCTACTGCTATGTTTATAACCCCAGCATGTAAAAATGAAGTTACAAGTGTAAAAACTAAAAAAAAGTAGCGCATTATTTTCTAAAAAAGGTAGTTAAACTCTAAGCGAGAGTCTAAATAGCTAGAGACTGATGAAGAGTCACCAACAAAATCACGATACCCTAAACGAAGCTTGTATTGAAAGTTAGGGATTGATTCTATATTTTTAATAAACCCTGCGTAGTAAAACATACTATCTGCTGTTATAGATTTTTTAATATCACCGTCAATATAGAGCGCTGATATTTGCATAAAAATATCTCTATAAATACCCTCACTATTAGCATTTTTCAAAAACTCTACTCTATAACTTTTTGTATTTGCTTTCCAGTTGTACATTCCCATAGAGCGAGTATATCCAGAAGTTGGAAAAGCTCTCCATGGTGTCACCAAATCTGCTTCATCTAAGATATTTGTATAGCCAAGTCTAATTTTGTACTGGTCAAAAGCTGTCACTAAACGAGCAGCAATCATCTTAGAATTTAAAGAGTTTGGATTTGTATATCCTGTTGTAGTTGAGAGTCCACCAAGTGATGCACCCCCAACCTGCCCTGCTCCATTATCAAACTGTTGTAAATATCTCACACCCGAAGTCACACTAAAGCCATCAAAATCAAGCTTATAGTTCAACTCACCCATCGCTTGAGAGATAAGTTCTGGAACTACATACGATGCAAGGTTAATCTTTAAATTATCAACTGACTTATTGACTACATCCATAACTATTAACGGTGCATCTGTTGGTTTTCCTGCTGCTTTAAGTGCTGAATAGGTCAAACCTTTATGCATTGCAGAATCATCATTTTCACTCCACTCTGGTCGTACAGAAGAAGAAGAGTTTGCATCACCAACCATTAAAACGGCGTGACCTTCTAAATGGTCTCGAAGTTTTTGCTGATAAAAGTATGCTAAAGTCACAGCAGTATCTGGTAAATCTTCAGAATAAAAAGAGACTCCATCAAAAGCATTTGGATTCATTTTAGTATCATTTGATTTTGTATAAAAAGTCTCTATAAGTTGGCGACCAAATATAAATTTAGTTTCTGAAAATGTATACCCTATGTTTGCTTGACCTACAACTGCCATAGATTTACTACCTGTATTTACATAGTTAAATCTGCTGAGAGTATCTTTTGCTGGTTTGAGTCGATTTATAGGATCACTGTTATCATTAAAAAAAGAGTGTGAGCCATAGAGACCTACAGTTGTATCAAAACCTGAAAAACTTGCACTCTTGTAGACCATAGACGCACCAAAGGCAGCTACGGCATGAGTGTCATGAGATGGATCATCTGCATTATAAGCGAAAAAGAAGTTATTGTTTCTCAGTCGACCATAAAATGCACCATCTTTAAACATATCAGTAAAATTTTCTACTTTTTTTTGCTCTAGATTATAAAAAAGTTGACCATTACTTTTCAGAGCTGTTTTAGGCAGTTTTTTCTCTGCATAAAGAGTATTAGACATAATGAGCGAAATAAATACTAAGAAACTTATAATTCTATGAAACATTGTGTAAACAATCCTTTTTATATGTCTGAAATCATATAATTATTTAGCTAAAAAAGGCTTGAAAATGGTTATAATTCTATAAAGGAATTCTCAAATGACCAAGCTACTTATTATTGATATGGAAGATTTAACAAGTCAAAAAGATTTTGTCTATTGCATATCAATCTGCTCCTATTTATTCACTCAAGTATTACTTTAAAAATGAAGAGTATAGCACTAAATATAATGGCACTATTTTTGCTTTATTTCACTACTAATAGTACACATCATAGGGTAGTTCATGGCTGATATTGAAGAAGAGATAATAATTATTGAAGATAGTGAAGCTATCGAAGACTCTCATAAAGGTGATGAGGAGGAGTTAAGTGAACTCTCTCCTGCAAAAAACAAAAAAAAGCTTATCCTTTTTATCTCTCTTGGTGTCATCCTCCTTTTACTTATAATCATTACAATTTTTTTACTTTTGAAAGGAGATTCTGATGTGGTAGAGATAAATACTGATTTGATAGAAGAGAAACTGAGTGATAAAAAAATAGCTACTATTGAACCGAGTAAACTTGAGAACATGATAGCAAAAGCAAACTATCTCTACTCAAATGGTTCTAAAGATAAAGCACTCTCCCTCTATGCAAATATTGCCCAATATAGTGAAGCAATCTCTGAGTACAATCTAGGTGTAGCAGAGTTAAAAGATAAACAGTATAAACTTGCACTTAGAACATTTTCTAAAGCCATAAAAAGTGATGAAAAGAGGTGTGTGAGTGCCATCAATGCTGCTGTATGTTCACTACATCTAAATGATAAGGAGAGTTTTAAGTACTATATTGACCTTGCTTATGCCTATCTCCCTTATGAGATAAACTCTCCACTTTACTCCTACTACTACACGCTCATAAGTTACTATAACAAAGATTATCTTGGTGCTCTTAACTCTCTAAAAAATGCGACATCAACAGCATATCCACAAATAACAAAAGATTTAAGTGCCAAAATAAATGCCCTATATGAAAATGATTATGCTGCTATTGAAGTGATGGAAAAAAATTCTGATCCATTAGATGCATTTAGCTTAGGTCTACTCTATGCCAGAGTCGGTGATTTTCCTTTAGCCATAGAGCATCTACAAAATGCTATCATTAAAAATATACAACCTGTTAAAGCACAACTTGCCTTAGGTCTCATAAATATTAAAGAGGGACATCTCACGACTGCATCATCGCAAATAAATAATATCACAGATATGTTTCCTGATGAAGTCTATACACACTATCCAGTTCGTGTGAAACTTAAAGATGCACTTTTTGACTCAGATAAGGCACAAAAAACATATAGAGAGAAGATTCTCCACTCTAAAAACACAATCTATCAAAAAATATTTGCATTCTCCCCCTATAAAATTTTTAATGCCAACCAAACCATTAGCTATATCCGTAAGGGAAATGCTAATATTTACATAGATAATATAAGTGCAGCAAAAGATTATCTCCAAACAAGTAGCCGTGCATCAAATGTAAATCTTGGAATTGCACAAGCGATAAAAAAAGCCTTAAAACTCAAGATAAGAGAAGCCAATAGTGAGTTTTTAAAGTTAGTAAAGATTCAACCAAAACACTCTATTTTACAATACGACCTTGCATTAACTTATGCACAGATGGGAGATTTAAAAAAGGCAAATGAACATTTTTTGCGTTCATACTATCTTGATGCAAAAAACTACCTCTCTGGTATCTATGCGCTCTTTACAAGTCAACTTATAAATAAAGACTCTACAAAATTAAGATCTATTCTATTAAGTGCCATTCATGGGATGGATGAGGGGGAAGAGCAAGAGTTTTATCAAACACTTATGTTTATAAGTGATAACAACTATGTATCTGCTTCGGAATGGCTTGATAAAGACTACAAACCACGCCCTTTATATCTTGTCTTAAACGCACTTAT
>JALSUU010000008.1 GCA_027071075.1 Sulfurimonas sp.
TTGTAGCTGTTCTTATGGGTGTGGGCATCGGTTGGGTACTCAAGTATCTTAGCGGTGTAGCTTGGACTTTTTGGATTGGTACACTTATCGGTATTGCTGCTGCAATTTTAAATGTATATAAAGCCTACGCAAAACAGTATAAAGAGTATGAAGAGTTAGCAAAAGAGCCTCGTTATGCTATCAAAAAGCAGCTTGATGATGAAGATGATGAGGATTACGGTGAAAAAAGTTATTAGCATACTTTTTGTAGTTGAAGTTCCCATTGTAGCTACATACTTTTTTTCCTCTGCTATTTTTGCAAATGTGCAAGTGGCATATCTGAGTTCTCTTTTTGTTATAGTTGGCTCTTCCTTCGCATACAAGAAGATGGTACATAAAAAGATAGAGTCTGATAGTTATGTTGATGAGAGAGATTTGCTTGAGAGTATTGAAGATCCTCATGAACTCTATGGAGATGTAACGATTAATGATGCACCTGCAGAAGAGTTGGATTTAAAAACGATAGTGAAAGAGGAAAAAGCAAAGATAAAAACATTTAGTTTAAGTAGTATAAAACATGGTGCAAAAGGAAGTGTCTCTTTGTATCGTTTGCTACCCTATCTCTTTTTAGTTTTAGGATTTATTGCTTTGAAAAACAATGAAATTCTATCTCTAAGTTATTATTTACCATCTTTGCTTATAGGAATAGTTGTGGGGTCTTTTGTTTCTAAGGAGATCGTCTCTTAAGAGGTTATCATAGGGATGTTAATAGTAAGTGCTTTTGTAATCTCTACATAAAAGTTATTATTTTCAGCAAGTACTTTTAACTCACTGCTTCTTTCTTTATCTAGTTTTTCTGCTGTAACAGATATGGAAAAGATACTGTACTTTTTCTCATCAAACTTTATATGCTCACCGATTCTATAAAACACTTTTGTGTGGATAATCTCATTTTCTTCAAAACACTCATACATTTTATTTAAAACTTTTATGAGCTTGTTTGAGTTTACCACTACTTCTGGAATAGTTGGATCGTAAGACTTGGTGTGTGTTATTTGAGAGTTTATAGAGTTTGTAGAGATACAAAGATCTGTAATAGTAAAAATATTTGTGAGTTCACCATCTGGTTTTTTTGTGTTGAGTTTAAAAGAGGGTGCTTGATAGAGTTTTATACCTATCTGCTCCTCATTTTCATAGCCAACAGTAAGACCAAAAAACTTATAACGCCCATACTCTAACTCTAAAAATGTTGTTTTAAATCCAAAGTTAATGCTAGCATAGGCTTTGGCAAGGTCAAAAAGGGCAGAGGGAGAGATAGAACCTAGTAAAAATTGAGCTTCAGCATTTACAGAGATTATTTTCCCCTCACTACTAAAAAGTACAAAAGGGTTATAGTCATACTCTATCCACTGCTGCTCAAAATTCACTTAGCTACTCTTCTATGTAGTTTTTAAGACGACGACCCACTTTTGGGTGTTTGAGTTTCTTAATAGCACTTGATTCGATTTGACGCACACGCTCACGCGTTACACTTAACTCTTTACCAATCTCTTCTAAAGTTCTATCACTCTCATCATCCATAATTCCAAAACGGAGTTTGATAACCGCTTTTTCACGCTCATTAAGCTGATCAAGTACAGTTTCAATCTGAATACGCAAGTCATCTTTAAGAATTGCATCAGCAGGTGAAAGTGATGTTTTATCTTCGATGAAGTCACCAAAACGACCATCATCCTCACTACCAATAGGCGCTTCAAGAGAGATAGGCTCTTTAGTAATTTTAATAACATTTTTCACTTTTTCAACGGATAAACCAACCTCTTGGGCAATTGTATCAACATCTGGCTCTTTACCATTCTCTTGAAGGTGTTTACGCATAATTTTGTTGATGCGGTTAATAGTCTCAATCATATGAATAGGAATACGAATCGTTCTTGCCTGATCTGCAATAGCGCGAGAGATAGCTTGACGAATCCACCAAGTAGCATAAGTAGAGAATTTATAACCCTTTTGATACTCAAACTTATCGACAGCTTTCATAAGACCAATATTACCCTCTTGGATAAGGTCAAGGAAAGGAAGCCCACGATTTGTGTATCTCTTAGCGATGGAAACAACAAGACGAAGGTTTGACTTTGCCATCTTTGTTTTAGAAATCTCTGAGATATTTTTACCACGCTTAATCTGCTCTAAAATATCTGCAAGTTTATCTGGTTCCATATCAAAAGAGTTTTTTGAAGCCTCTTGTGTTTGTACCAGTTTTTTAATCTCCATATATGTAGAGACCATTGTTGCTTCTGGAACCATATTTGCGATATCTTCTTTGTTTAACTCTTGAATCTTATCTACTAAAACTTTGTGGTTTGCTTTAAGTGTTGCATTAAAAAGTGGTAGTTTATACTCTAAGCGTTTCAACTCTTTATCATAACCCTCATCACTTTTGAGCGCTGTTTCCATTGCTTTTACAAGCTCGTTGATAAGTTTAGATGTTGGTCCAAGATCAAGAAGTTTTTCTTTGAGAACACCTTTTTTAAATGTCACACCTAAGAAGTAACCGATAACTTCTTCATTTACTTCATCAAGATTTTCAGGTGCTTTTTCTGAAAGCTTTACCCACTCTTTTTTTGCTTTTTCAAGCGCTTTGAAACTTGTAGAGACTTTATCTACTCTTGTTTTATCTTTTGCTGTTAAAGTTTTTGAGCCTGAGTCATTACTCGCTGCATCATCAGTTGAAGCATCATCATTTGACTCCTCTTTCTCATCTTCAAAAGATTTAAAAAGTTCTTTTACACGACGCTCACGGTTAATAAGTGGTTCTTTATAGTCTAAGATAAATTCAATAAGATAAGGCACAGAACAGATAGCATCAATAATAATACTCTCTCCACCCTCTATCTTCTTAGAGATTTCAATCTCTTCTTCTTTTGTTAAAAGAGGAATCTGTCCCATCTCACGCAGATACATACGAACGGGTGAATCGGATCGTGACCACTCAAGGAGTTCATGCTCTTTGAGTATATCAAACTGATCACTTTCATTATTTTCAAGCATCTTACGCTGTGCTGCACGGCGTGCTTCAGATTCTTGATCATTTAATTTTTTTGCGTGTTCACTAGAAGTATAGATACATTTTTTATATTTTGTTAAAAGTTTTAAAATGCTTTTTGCTTGTGCTGCTGTTGGCTGTTTTTCAAAAATCTCGATAAGAGATTCGTAAGTAACACAATCTTTACCTTTGTGATCTTCAAAAAAGGTCTCTATAGCCTTGTTGAGTTCTTTAGCTGTCATATGGGAGGTTGCTCCATTGAGTTAAGGTTTTTAAAAGGTGGATTATACCCATATTTTATTAAAAAGAGTTTAAATTTAGAAAAATAATTTTATGGAACATTCATTGCTTAGTTTAAGAAAAATAGTATGAAAGGGTCATTATGCAAACAGGTTTTTATGCATCAGCAGCTGGAATGGTTACACAGTTTAACAGACTTGACACCATTGCAAATAATCTAGCAAATGTAAATACAGTGGGCTATAAAGAGGACAACCTTATAGTAGGTGATTTTATGCGAGTTTATCAAGAAAAAAGAGATGAACTTGAAAATAAAAACAATACTAAAGAGGCTGCTGCTTTTATAAACCGAACAATGACACGAGCTCCTCAAATAGTAGATGGATATACAGATCAATCAAATGGAACTATGCAAAATACAGCAAATCCATTAGATTTTGCTCTCACAAAAGAGGGACTCTTTTTTGCTGTAAAAACTCCCCAAGGTGTAAGACTTACGCGTGATGGAAGTTTTACGCGTAATGATGAGGGGACGCTTGTTACAAAGCAGGGGTATGAGGTACTTGGAGATGATTATGATAAAACAGGCGGAAAGATTAGTTTTGCTACAGAAGATAGTGTAATTACGGTCGATAAAAATGGTCAAATTTCTACAAATGTACCCAATAGTGCAAGCTTTACTCCTAACAAAAAACTTTTTATCGCACAACCAGAAGATCTCTCAACTCTCAAAAAAGAGGGTGACAACTTATATACATTTAAAGATATGAAAGATATTACACTCGTCCATGAGAGTGGGGCAGTGAAACAGGGTTTTGTTGAGAAGAGTAATGTAAATGCTGTGAAGATGATGACACAGATGATAGAGACAAATCGTTTGGTTGGTATGTATCAAAAAGCGATGAGTACACAGATGGATGATATGAATAGAGATGCAATTGAAAAACTTGCTAAGAAAGCTTAGGTAAAGTTGAAATCACACTAGTGTGATGGGCTTCCTGCCGAAGGAAACCCAGTGTTAACGTAATCAAAGGGACTTGTTCCTTTGATGTATGAAAATGGGAACAAAAAAGGTTCCCTTAAATTTATGGAATAAATTAAAGGAAAAATATTATGATGCAATCACTTTATACTGCCTCAACAGGAATGTTGGGTATGCAGACACAGATAGATACAACAGCCAATA
>JALSUU010000009.1 GCA_027071075.1 Sulfurimonas sp.
CAAACCGAGGTGCTGCTTATCTGTTTAAGCGTGTTTCCGATACAAATATCACCCAAATTGCTGAGATAACAGCAAGCAATGGTGTCGCAGGAGACAATTTTGGAAGCTCTGTAGATATCGATGGTGATTATCTCCTTATTGGGGCAGTTGGTCGTGATAAAACTACTAATGATGATGATGGTAGTGCTTATCTTTTTAAAAGAGCATCAGATACAAATGTGAGTGAGTTAGCCATGCTTACAGCGAGTGATGCTACGAGTGGTGATGGTTTTGGTAATGCAGTATCCATGAGTGGTGACTATCTGCTTGTAGGTGCTAGCGATGTTACTTTAACTACAAGCACTGAAGGAAGTGCTTATCTTTTTAAAAGAAACTCAGATAGCAATATCTCACAACTCTCAAAGCTTACTGCAGCAAGTGATGCACAAGAGTCTGATAAATTTGGTTCTGCCGTATCTATTGATTACCCCTATTTTGTTATAGGCACAAATAATATAAGTGGTAGTGATAGTAATGGCGAGAGTGCCTATATTTTTAAGATAAATTCTGACTCTAATATCTCTCAAATTCAAAGACTACAAGGCTCTTCTAGTACAACAGGTGACCATTTTGGAAGCAGTGTTGCAATAAATAAAAACTACATTGTTGTTGGTTCTTATTATGACACAGAAGATTTACAAGGTTCTGAATATACTTATATATACAAAAAAGCTACAGATGACTCTATTAGCGAGATTAAAAAACTCCAATCAAACAAGCTAAAAACTGGTGATAGTTTTGGATATGCAGTCGCGATTGATACAAATCTCATCGCAGTTGGAGCCGTTGGAGAAGGTTCGTTAAGTAATGAAGGGGCTACATATATTTTTGATATGGAACCTCTGAGTAAACCCTATTTTTATAATCCTCCTATAGATGTAAACAGAAATGAAGTATTCAAAAAGGGAACAATTGTCTCTTTTACAAATGAAGCTGCTTCACCAGCTGGCTCTCTTAGCTACTCAAGTGGAGGGACAGATGGTTCTCACTTCTCTTTTTCTGGAGCAGATATTTCCTTTCTCTCTACTGTAACCACCAATGCTGCGGCCGATTATGAAGTGCCTGTTGATGCTTCTCCAACCGATAACAACTACTCTGTAACAGTCACTGCTACAGATCCAAGCGGAACAACAGCTACGCATGATTTAAATATAGCGATTAAAGATAAAGCCGCTTTTGAAATTGCTACATTTAATAGTTCAAATGCTCAAATAGGTGACTTTTTTGGACTCTCTGTAGCAACAGATGGAAACTATACCCTAGTTGGTGCTCCAGATGAAAACCTTTCCTCTACAGATACTAAAGCAGGTGCGGTATATCTCTACTATAAAAATCCAAATGACCAATCTGTAAGTGAAGTTGCAAGAATAACAGCACCTTCACCAGAAATTGATGCTAATGATGCGTTTGGTAGTGCTGTAGCAATGCACGGTAACTACATAGTCATTGGGGCAAAAAATGATGATACTAATGGAACTGTTTTTGTTTACAAGAGAAACGGAAACTCTGTAAATTACCTTACAAAAGTTCGTGGTAGAGACTCAAATGAGACAAAAGGTTTTGGTAGTGCAGTTGCTATGGACAATAATTACTTTGTTGTTGGTGCACCCGATAGTAATGACAGTGGGTCGTTTAAAGGCTTGAGTTATGTCTATGAAATTAATGCTACTGATGATATATCAAATCAACTCATTATTACATCTCCTTCCCAAAATGATGCAGCATACTTTGGTAAATCTGTTTCTATAAATAATGTATATATTGTTATAGGTTCTCAATATGACACTAACAATAAAGGCATCGCATATCTTTACAAAATAGATACTGCATCGCCAAGTGTTAACTACAAATCCGATATTAATGCAAGTGATGCAACTAACTCTGATTCTTTTGGTGCATCTGTTTCCATAAATGGTGACTATATAGTCGTTGGATCACCAAGTAACGATACAAATGGTAGTGCATATCTCTTTAAGAAAGATACAAATGACGATGTTGGCTCTGAGATAAAAAAACTCCATGAAACATCTTATCTTAATACATCTGCTAATTTTGGGCACTCGGTATCTACAAATGGAATAACTATCGCTATAGGTGCTCCAACAGAGAAGTTAAAAGATGAAAATGAAGGGAGTGTCTATATCTATGATATCAATACTAGTAATGATGATGTCTATAAACTAGATAAGATTACCCCTTCTGACTCCACAAAAAATGATCGTTTTGGAAACCAAGTTTCACTCAGTGGAGAAACCTTATCTATTGGAACAAATCATCAATGGATTCAAACAGGAGATGTCTATCTAAAAGGGAAAGCTTACATCTTCATAAAAGATCCAAACCAACCAACACCATAAAAAGGAAAACATTGCTAAAAATACTATTCTCCCCAGCCGAAGGAAAAAGAGTCGGTGGGGATGCAGAAAAAAAAGAGCTCTTTGGTGCTACTGATGCAAGAGAGGGTATACTCAACGCTTACAATAAAATAGCACTCAGCCAAGATGAAGAGCAGATAAAAAAGCTCTTTGGGATTAAAAAGTTTAAAGATTGTGAACCTTATATAAATGATGTTTTCAACTCTCCTCTTATGAGTGCTATAAAAAGATATGATGGGGTAGCGTATGAGTACCTAAACTATGATGCACTCAGTAGTAATGCACAGGAGTATCTCAAAAAAAATACAATTATATTCTCCAATCTTTATGGTCCCCTCTTAGGGGGTAACCCAATAGCGAACTATAAAGTAAAACAAGGAAATAGCATCGGAGGTATTGCTCCAGATAAGTTCTACAAAGAGCGATTCTCCTACCAGTTAGACCTTTTTTTAGCAAAAGATGAGATTCTTGATTTAAGGGCTGGGTACTATGATAAGTTTTACAAAGTGAGTAAACCCTACACTACACTCAAATTTTTAAAAAATGAGAAAACTGTAAGTCACTGGGCAAAAGCGTATAGAGGTATAGTTCTCAATGCTCTTGCAAAAAACAACATTATATCCATTGAGGAGTTTATGACTTTAGAGATAGAGAACCTCCAAGTCCAAGAGATAAAAGTCATCAAAAATAAAACAGAAATTATCTACAACATAGTAGAGTAAAGGAAAACAGTGGAAGATTCACAAGCATACAAAGATAAAAAAGCTTTTTTTGAAAAGGTTATAACGCTCTATGGAAGAAATGTAGTTATTGAGATACTAGAAGATGAAAACATAGAGATACATAAAATCCATATGGCAGACTCCAACAAAACAGATGGAGCAGTAAAACAGATACTCTCGCTTGCAAAAAAAAGAGGTTTGGAAGTTTTTTATCATAACAAAAATGCCCTCTCACGCATCAGTAAAAATGCCAAACAAGATCAGGGTGTGGCGATTGATATTATCGCTCAGAGCTATCAAAATGCAAATGAGTTAAAGAGTATGTCAAGTTATAGACTTATAGCCCTAGATGGTATTCAAAACCCGCAAAACCTTGGAATGATAGTGCGAAGTTGTGCTGCTGGAAATGTTGATGGCATTATCTTACCCAAAAAGAGTTCGGCAAAAATCTCTCCTCTTGTTATAAAAGCAAGTGCTGGAACACTTTTTAAAATCCCTATCTACTTTTGTAATGCACTTGAAGATATCTTACCCTCACTCAGTGATGCAGATATATACGCTCTCTCATCACACGCAAAAAGTACTATTTATGATGTAAAAGAGGGAGTTAAAAGTATCTTCGTTTTAGGAAATGAGAGTGAGGGAGTCACTCCTGAAATTACTACACTCTGTAACGACTCTATCGCTATACCTATGCAAAGAGATGTAGAGTCACTCAATGTTGCAGTAACTGCATCACTCATCGCCTTTATGAAGTCATAATCTCATAAGGACGGCGTATCTCCTCCATAACTTCACCCACAGACATATGACGAGATTTACGAACAAACTCTTTGGCATCTAAAAATATCAAAACAGTGGGAATAGCATAGACACCAAAATGAGGAGCAATCTCCTCTTCAACTGAAATATCAACACTTTCAACCTTAAACTCACTAAAGTTCTTTTCTAACTCTTCTAGTAGTTTTGGTTTGAGTGCGTGACAGACATTACAAGTGGGTGCTGAGAAGTAAACCATCACCGCCATATTTTCTTTTATCGTTTTTTCTATATTTTCTATTGTATTCATAGTGAAATTATACTAGACTTCTTCTATGAGTTCAATTATATTGAGTATTTTAAGCATTTATGTTTTTATTGTTATGGGTTATCTCTCTAAAATGAGTTTTAAAGAGCAAATAGATGATAAAACCATAACTCTTTTAAATGTCTACTTTTTACAAGTTTTTCTTACATTTT
>JALSUU010000010.1 GCA_027071075.1 Sulfurimonas sp.
AGCTGGGCGTAAATCTGCTCCAACACCACCTTCGTGATTTGGACCATGACATCCTTGACACTCTTTTTCGAACATTTTTTCTACATTCATATGTGAAGTACCAGCAAAAAGCCCTGTACTTACTACTGCTAAAGCAGCAACTGATGTAACTAATTTATTTAATTTCATTTTATATCTCCTTCTAAAACAAAACTGAAGTATCTTCATAAAGAAGATACTCGACATCACGCTCTATTTTTCGTTTTCTAAACGCTTTTTCTCCTGAAAATAAATCCAAATCATTGGAAGTATTATCACTGTATGTAGAAAAATTGTTAATGTGAGTGGACCTTGATTGAGCATACCAAAAAAACTTGGTACGACATCTGTAAATGGTTCAAACATAATTTATCTCCTTATCTTTCGTGTACTGGATTTTTTCCAGTAGTAAGTAAATCTTTCGCTAAGAGTATGAAACCTAAGAAAGTTATAGTACCCATAATAAGTCTCCAATCCATCGCTTGTGTAAACCATGCACCACTTTGACCATCGAAGTATGCAGCCCATGTAGCACCCATCTGAGCACGAGAAACAAGAACTTGAACATATCCAGCGATAGTAAGTGCAACAGTCATACCCATAACACCCCCTGAAATCATACTAACAGCCCAAATAGAAGCCTTTGTATTTTTAAGCACCTTAATGCCATTTGTTCCTTGAACAGCGATATACATCATACCAACAAGAATAGTCGCATAAGCACCAAAGAATGCTAAGTGACCATGTGCTGAAGTAAACTGTGTACCATGTGTATAAAGGTTTACCTGTGGAAGTGTATGGAAGAATCCCCAAACACCAGCACCTAAGAAGTTACCAAATGCATTGAGCACAAACCAAGTAAATGCAGGTTTATTTTTAATAACCGAACGAGTATTTCCTTTTTCTGCTTCTGCACCTTGAGTTTTACCCCAATCATAAAGAACATGAACAAACATTGCAACAAGTGGTAAAGGTTCTAGTGCTGAGAATAAGGCACCAATTTCCCACCAGTACTCAGGTGTACCAATCCAAAAGTAGTGGTGACCCATACCAAGGATACCTGAACCAAAGAGCATAGCAACCTCAATCCATAACCACATCTCAACTACTTTACGATGCGCACCAATCATAGTGATTAGACCATAAGCAGCGATAGCACCAACAAATACTTCCCAAGTAGCTTCAACCCATAAGTGGATTACCCACCACCACCAGTATTGATCAACTGAGATATTATCAGTAAAGAACATTCCTGCTAAGTAAAGACCAGCAAAAGCAATCATATCAGCCATTAAAACTGTAACGATTCCAGATCTGTTTCCTTTCATACCAGTTAAGAAAAGATTTGCAACAAATGTTAATGCTACAACAACAATTCCCCAGTCAGCCCATCTTGGAGCTTCAATATACTCACGACCCTCTGTAATAAACCAGATAGTAGTGTCATCTGCAGGTCCTACTTGAATAAATAGGAATACAAGAACAACTACAACAATCGCAGCAACAAATACCCAGTAAATTAATTTACCGATTTTAATACCAACTGTTTCAATTCCTGTTTCATCTGGTAGTAACCAGTAAACAGAACCAAACATTGCAAACACCATCCATACAACAAGTGCATTGATGTGTAGGATTCTAGCGATTGAAAAGTCTAGTAAACCATAAAGAAAACCTGGCATTACATATTGAATCGCTGCAACTAAACCAAAAAGTAATTGAGCACCAAACAAAATAGCAGCAAAAGTAAAATACCATGTTGCTAACTGTTTTGACTCTGATGTTAAATGATTATTTGCCATTTACTGCTCCTTGCATTTTTCCGAAGTTTCTTGGGAAACCATTTGTATCGATAGATGACATATGTTTCAAGAATGCAACCAAACCTTTCGCCTCTTTTGCTGTAATACCTAAATCAGGCATCATACGAGCATGCGTAGGGTATTGGTCTGGATGTTGTAAAAACTCAGCCATTGCTTCCTCTTTTGTGTTTTTTCCTGTAAGTGCTTGCATAGCTCCCTCTGGACCCCAAGCTGGATCTATCCATGCTTTTGTTAAATCTGGTGCATAGTATGCTCCATTTCCAAGAATTGTATGACAATCCATACAGTTTTTCGCTTGTTCACCGAGTTTACCTAAGTGAAGGAGTGCTCCTGCTTCTTCTTCAGAGTAGTCATCACGACCGAAAAACTTCTCTTTCTCACCAATAACTGGTACCTCATGACCGCGTTTTGCGTCCATCTCATATGTTATCTTATAGTTGATAACTGTAGGTCCTGGAACCCTCTTTTGTACACCATTTTTTAAGTCTTCATCATTACCCATTGATATTTGCGCTGATGTATCTAAAGTCAACCAAATCAGTAGTATTGATGCAAAACCCGTAACCCACGTTGCTGAACGCTGCCAAAAACGGTTGTCACTCCATACAGATTTATTAGCCACTGTATCCTCCTAGTAAATTAATGTTCATTTTCTTCATGAACTTGATGTTGCATATAATAGACTGCAAAGGGAAGTAAAAATAACCCTATTGCTGCCACAACTAAAGCTTTTGCTGTAAAATCACCAACATGCATTAAGCTCCCCATTACATATAAACAGTAAGCTGTTAATAGCCAAAATAGATATGCGATTGACATAGCCCATGGCTTTAAAAACTTTACCTTTACTGCCGTATATATCCCAACATACACCCCTCCAAAAACTAAGACAAGAGCAGAAGAGACAAATATAGGTAAAAAGTCATCTAAAGCGATTTCAGTATGTACAATTGCTTGATCTATCATGTATGCTTCCTCTTGCTTATATAGTTTTAGAATCAGTGTTATTTTAATAGTTTATAGATTTAATTAAGTTGATATATATCAAGAATGAAGATTAGAGTAGATTATTTAGCTAAAATTTATTTAGGATGTAACTTTATGGTAAGTGAAAAAAAGTAAATAGCCGATTAATATAAAGTATTATATGTATTAATTATATCCTATATAATAGATACTTATTCTCTTCCACAAAGTATTTTATACTCACAATAGAGACAGTTTTTACTCTCTTCACACTGCGCTGTATCTAACTCTTCAATGTTGAGTAAATCCTTTACATGAGACTCTAAAGCGGAGAGCTTTTCTCTTAAAAACATTTCAGGAACAATTTTGGACTCTTTTAAATCATAAAATCCACACCCTACGATATTTCCAAGTCCTGCTGTTAAAAGGTGATAAAACTCAAGTTGAAAATCAGTTGCATCGTGGACGCTATTTTTGTTGTAGAGTGTATAGGAGCCGGTTTTATAGTCTAGGACTTCTATCTCATTTGCACGCTTATCCACTCTGTCGACTCTTCCTTCGAGTGTAATGCCGTGAAAGGGTACTTCAAAATACTCCTCAATATGTTCTACCGACCAGCCTTCGTCAAATCTAGCTATTTCATTGTGTGTAAAGGCTTGGAGTCTTTTTTTCTGCAGGCTTATGAGGTATTTCTCTAGTTCACTCTCCCCACACTCTGCATCAAGCTGTTTTTCAAGATCTCTTTGCAACTCTTTTGCATCACTGTAGGAACTCTTTTCTCTATAGAGTTCTTCTAGTGCTTTATGTACACTATTGCCTATCTCATACTCTTGGGGTATATCTTGAGGTATAGTATGACTAGAGAGATTTGTAACATACTTGTAATAGTATTTTCGTTTACAGGTTAAAAAAGTTTTGAGTTTTGTGCTAGAGAGCTTTTTATCTTTAAAGCTGTACACATAGGTTTTATCTACAAAGTTTTTGAATGGAACTTGCTCTTTTGTAAAGAGTAAAGAGGCATAATCAAGCTCATCATAAGTAGCGCTTTCTTTGATGCCTAACTGTTTTAAAAATCGTGAGCCACTACTCTCAACTGAACTTACATAGGATATGGCAACCTCTTTAGAAGCGTTTATAAGCATCTCATAGTAATGTTTTTGTAAGTTTTCTCTATCACTCATAGTAGGAAGTTTCGCTACTTCTCTCACTTTGGTATTTAAAAACATATCTTTATCACTTCTTTTAGGTACATTTCTATCATCAAAGTCAACTATGATTACCGCATCAAAGTGAACGGAACGAGTCTCTAAAACTCCAAGAACTGTCACTTTTCCACCGCGTATATCATCCATGCTTCTTGAGGCTAATCTCTGCATAAAAAGGTTGAGTAGAGATTTCACACTCATATGATGCATAAAGGGAAGCAGTTTTTTAAAACTATGCACCTCCTCTTCGTAAATAGCAATCTCTTTTTTCTCTTCAAAAAATACTTTTATCTCCTCTAAAAATCCAATAAAATCAACACTTTGACTCTCTTTTTTATAGATTGGAAAGAGTTTTGTT
>JALSUU010000011.1 GCA_027071075.1 Sulfurimonas sp.
GGTTTTAACACTAAACTTATCATGGAAAAACTCTTTTATATGGCTCTTGATGCAGGATTAAAATTAGGGCATCGTGTACATGAAGTAAGTGATCTTTTTCGTGCTTCAAATGAAGACTTAACAATAAAAACATCCTTAATGGAGTCTCGCTTTATCATTGGCTCTCCTTTTATCTGGCATGCTACACAAAACGCACTAACAAATATACGCCTCTTCAAGCAAAAAGAGTTCTTAATAGCAAAAGTCCAAGAGGCACAACTTAGACGCAAAAAACACCCTATTTCCATGGAGCCAAATATCAAAGAGAGTGTGGGTGGGCTTCGTGACACACAACTACTCTACTGGATAGCACACACTATTTATGGTGTTACAAGCATAAAAGATTTAGTTGGTGTTGTTTTTGAAGAGGAGTCCTATAAAGAGTATAGAATTGCTCTTGAACTTCTCTACCGTGTACGCAGTGCTTTACACCTTATTGCAAACAAACAAGAAGACACCCTGAGACTTGAGCATATACCCGCTGTTGCAAAACTCCTAGGCTTTAGTGATCATAGAAAACTTGCAACGAAGGTGATAGAAGCAGGTTGGAGGATAGATAACTTTACAAGAATTTTTACTAAAAAGATGATTCGACCATACCTTTATGATAAGAGTATGATTACAACACTTCGTAAACATCGTGTAAAGAGAGGTCTTTATGATTATAACAACCGTATTTATATCTCATACAACCAAAAATTTAAAACTATCAATCAACTCTTAGAACTGCTCCTATCATTAGAAGATAAACCCTACCAATTTGACTCAGGTGTTTTAAGCAAGTTTACATACATTACAATCACACACCCTTTAAACAAAACAACTTATTCACTTTTAAAACAACTTTTTCAGCGTCAACATGTCTACTCCTTTTTCAAACTTTTTTACGATGCAGGAATTTTACATGAACTTTTTGCAAATTTTAGAAAGGTTATACATCTTCCTCAATTTGATGGATACCATCACTACCCTGTAGATATACACTCCATTAAATGTATTCAAGCACTTGAAAATATAAATGAACCTTTTATCAAGGAGCTTTTTGATGCACTCAAACCTGATGAAAAAATTTTACTAAAAATCACTGTTTTATTTCACGATACAGGGAAAGGAAGAAAACAAGATCATAGTGAGGTTGGAGCAAAACTTATAGTTCCATTTGTCAAAGCACTCAACTTCAGTGAAGAGTTATTACAAAGAGCAGTTCTGCTTATAAAAAATCATGTTCTTATGAGTAATGTAGCCTTTAAAGAGAACATTTACAATGAAAAAACACTCTATAGATTTATGTCAAAAATAAATGATGTCAAAAATCTCAACATGCTCTATATCTTAACCTATGCCGATATCAATGGCGTTGGAGGTGATACTTATAACTCTTTTAACTCAAAACTACTTCTTGATTTGTATCAAAGTGCCTTAGAAATAGCCCAAAACAGTGATAGAATCACAGATGCGAAAAAACGGCTTATAATAGAAAAACGAGTAAAAAACTTAGAAGATTTCAAGTCCTTACCAAGAATGATGCAGAAAAAAATCCTCACCATTGAATCAAATCTTTTCTTTTTTAAACATACCCCACAAGATATTTTAGAGGTTGCAAAAAAAGCGAAAGAGACACAAGAGTATAGTTTTACAACCAAAAATAAAAAATCTTTAACGATAGAGATATATAGAAGAATCCCTATCAATCTCGGATACCTCCTTGCATCACTCTCTCACCTGAGCGTAGCAAGTATGGAAATTTTTACTCTTTTTGATGATATCAAATATTTTAAGATAGATTTTATTCAAAACATTGATGGAAGTGAACTTATTGAAGTTCAAGAAAAAATAGATGCATCTTTTGATATGCAAAGAGTCGTAAACCTAAAAGATATCGCAATTAAAGAGAATGAAATTAGTTTAGATTGTGAACATTCACTCACCCATGCCGAACTTATTATTCAGACTAAAAATCAAAAAGGCTTACTTGCATATGTGATGCACTGTTTTGACACTCTGCATATAAATATAGTTACAGCAAAAATTCACTCAAGTAAATATAAGGTTCGAGATAGTTTTTTAATGGACAAAGAGAACGATATATGTAATAATGTCGAAAATATTTATGAGATGTTAACAAAATCATAATAAAAAAGGGATTTATATGTGCGGAATAGTCGGATATATTGGAAAAAAAGATTCTAAAAGAATACTGCTAGATGGTCTCAAAGAGCTTGAATACCGTGGCTATGACTCTGCGGGAATAGCAGTATTGCAAGGTGATAATTTTTCTAGTTTTAAAGCTACAGGCAAACTAATAAACCTTGAAGAGAAAACAAAAGATTTTGTTACAGATAAATTTTCAATAGGCATTGGACATACTCGCTGGGCTACACATGGAAAACCAACAGAACTCAATGCCCATCCTCATGCTGGAGAAAACTCTTATGTGGTTCATAATGGAATCATTGAGAACTATGCTGAGTTAAAAAAAGAGCTTCTTGAAGATGGTGTTCACTTTTTAAGTCAAACAGATACCGAAGTTATAGTCCATCAGTTTGAAAAAAACCTGAAAACTTCTATTTCCGCATTTGAAGCCTTTAAAATAACCATAGAACAACTTCATGGTGCTTATGCAATTTTACTTGTGACAAAAGGAGAAAAAGAGACTATTTTCTTTGCAAAAAATGGTTCTCCAATGCTTATGGGTATTGATAGTGATAATGAAAAATATTTTGCATCATCAGATACCCCACTTATTGGACACTGCTCTGATATAAACTATTTTGAAGATGGTGACTATGGGTATGTCTCGCCTGATGCATTAGTAATATTTTCACAAAAAAACCTACAAAAAGAGCCAGTTTTCACAAAACTTTCTACAAACAAACTCTCTGCACAAAAAGATGGGTATAGATTTTTTATGGAAAAAGAGATTTATGAACAGCATGATGTTATCACAGATACACTCCTTGGGCGACTGAGTGAAGAGAGGGTAATTTTTGAAGAGATAGAGAGTTCACTTTTTGATGGCATCAATGAGATAAAACTCTGTGCATGTGGAACATCGTACCACTCTGCTCTTACTGCAACCTACCTTTTTGAACGCTATTCTAAAGTAAAAACATCCATAGAAGTTGCATCAGAATTTCGATACCGTGAACCTATCATGAACAAAGATACGCTCTTTGTTGTAATCTCACAAAGTGGAGAAACTGCGGACACCTTAGAGACACTCAAGATGGCAAAAAAAGCAGGTTTGAAAACCCTTGTTATCTGTAATGTAGACAACTCCTCTATGGTACGATTAGCTGATGCCTGCATCTTAACACGCGCAGGGGTAGAAAAAGGGGTAGCCTCTACAAAAGCATTTGCCACACAAGTAACAGTATTTTGGATGATGAGTCTCTATCTTGCAGAGTTAAAAAGCTCAATGGCTAAAGAAGAGATACAAAAACAGATAGCTCTTATAAGAGAAATTCCTGCAAGTGTGCGAGTGAGTGATGCAATGCATGAACACATCAAAAGATTATCAAAAAGGTATCTTCATGGTCATGGTTTTTTCTTTATAGGGCGTGATGTATTTTATCCACTCGCCTTAGAAGGTGCCTTAAAACTCAAAGAAATTTCCTATCTTCATGCTGAGGGCTACCCTAGTGGAGAGATGAAACATGGTCCAATTGCACTAGCTGACCCTGAACTCTTTACAATCGCCCTACTTCCTGAGCATAAACTGTATGAAAAAGCAAAGAGCAATGTAGAAGAGTTAAGTGCAAGAGATGCAACTATCTGTGCTATTAGCCCCTTAGAATTTGATAAAGCAGATGATTTGATACCTATAAATAGATGTAAGGATTACATGCTAGAGTTTTTTGAGATGATGGTGGTTGTTCAAATCTTATCACTTGAAATCTCTATAAGACTTGGTAATGATGTAGATATGCCAAGGAACTTAGCAAAAAGTGTTACTGTAGAATAAACTTGGAAAATGAAAACCTCTATCGAAATTTATAAAAGCATAGATTATGTACATTCTAGTACTTATGTTTTTTTCTATAATTATAGTTTAACAGATATAATGCTAAAATCTCATCAATATAATAGGGAGTCATTTTTTGAAAGAAGCATCTGAAGTATTAGCAAGAAAATATCGACCATCGAATTTTGATGAGTTAATCGGTCAAGAGACCATTGCACAAACACTCTCTCTCGCACTTGATTCAAATAGACTCTCACATGCTTACCTTTTTTCAGGACTCCGTGGAAGTGGAAAAACTTCTACTGCTCGTATCTTTGCAAAGGCTCTCATCTGTGAAGAGGGTATGAGCCATCACCCTTGTGGTGT
>JALSUU010000012.1 GCA_027071075.1 Sulfurimonas sp.
TGCGTCATCCACCCTGCCAAGAGTCGCCCAAGCACTGCACCAAAACCTGTAGCAGCCATATAGATACCCATACCCAAACCTCTATGCTCTTTGGGGTAAATCTCTTGGACATAAGAGAGCATCGTCACCGTAATCCCAGGGATAAACACGCCTTGCAACACACGAGAAAAAAGCAACCAATAAAAGTTAGAAGACAAAGAAGAGATAAGCACCGAAAGGCTCAACAGTGCCATAGAAAAAAGTATGATTTTCTTCTTCTCAAAGCGTTGAAGCAGAGGTGCATAAAGAGGTGTAGCCAACATCAAGACAAAGAGCATCCCAAAAAGTAGCAGATTGGTCTGTGCGATGCTGGTATGAAAATAGTCTTGAAGCTCAGGCAAGATGGCTTGTGGGGTGTAGATGGTGGAGAAAATGATAGTGACTATGAAGAAGAGAGTTAGGGAGGTTTTTAACATAGGTTACACCATCAGTTTTAAAATAAACAAAAATGAAATCAAAAAGAATAATGGTATATAAATCCAATTATCATACTTTGCAAACTCTGTATGTTTGATTTTCTTAAATACCCCAACCATTTTAAAATCTCCTATAGCTCTAAGAAAAAAGAGTAGTGCCAGTATCCAACCTATTGTATCTATCCATGAAGGATGAGAATCTATATCTAAACGGTACGAAACCCATGCAAATCCAAATAAGCATAGAGCTACAATTACTGTCATAAATTTACTAGGATGGAGAAGTCTCTCACCTTTTTCGTTGGTAGGTAGTGATTGGTCTATACCAAACTCACCAAAGAGCCAATAGAGATGAATGAGTGCTGCGAGGATTAATATAATTGTTAAAACCATGATAAATGCTCCACCAACACTACCTCAAAATATTCACTCAAAGCCACCTCTTGCCCCTTTATCTCATCTATCAAAGGGCTATCATCAGCGATAATAAACACAACCTTTTCAATGCTACTATTTATCATGCTAGGCACAAACTCCTCTAGTAACCACTTTGTATCTGCTTCTGTACTCTCGAAGCCATGAGTAGTGTCGGTTATCCATGTGTTGATTTGGTGTTTTTCTATCTCTTTTACAGCATACTTCAATGGGTCACGGTAGTCATCACCTTTGCAAAACTGTTTCCATGTGCAGAGGATGGCATTTTTTTCTTTTAGATGTTGGAGTTGGCAGTATGGGGTGTTGTACATTTCTAATCCTCTATACATTCATGTAAATCTATAGGTTTTTTAAGCCAATTTGCCCCCATAATATCACCTTTCTTTAGTTTGTCATATGGTTTAAATAATAGAATCAAGACCATAGGTTCCATAGAAAACATAATATTAAGAGAATCTTTTTTATCTGTAATTCTTAAATAATGTGACTCTGTTATCTTTTTCCATTCATGATTACCTACAACTGAGATATGTTTTTTCCCCATAAGTTCTTTATTTTTAATTGCATTTATCAATCTCTTTACATGTGAAGATAAGCACTCTTTATTTACGCTCTTCGGTATAAAGTTTACGTACTCTATCTTTACAATATTTGAGTCAACAACTACCTCATCTTTTTTAATAATTTCTTTACTATTACATGATGTAAGTAATAAAACAAGTATTGAAATATAAACCTTTTTACTATAGAATATTCTATTTATCATCTCACCTCCTTCAAAATAAAATCCAACTGCTCAAAATAGCGTTCTTTCAGACTACCAAACCTAGGGTCTCTCATTGCTAAAGGCATTGCAAAGCAAGTATTAAATAACGACAAATAGACACGTGCTAATTTATCTTGAGAAGATTCTATTTGTGAAAGTAAAGGTACGATAATATCAAAAAAACCACCCACTTCATAGGGCACATCCTTTTCAAAACGCAGGATCCTCTCTGCCTTACCAACACTTATATCTTTTTTCGCCATTCCCTGTAATGCCATGGATGCAACTATTTCCATAAAAAGGTTAGGATTTTTTTCTATAGTTTTAGCAGTTTCGTCAAAGATACGGTAAATAGCCTCCAAAGGCTCATGCCCCTCAATATGCATCTGCATCTCCAAACTCCAAAGCTCTATAAAATAGATAAGCACCTCTTTTTTACTCCCAAAGTAGTTAAAAAAGGTCATCTCCGATATATCAAGCTCTTTTGCTACTTCTTTGACCGATATATCAACCAAGGCTTTTGTTTTGAGTTTTTCATCGAAGGTATCGAGGATTTTTAGTTTGAGTGTGGCTTGTTTTTTCTCTCTTAAAGAGAGTGTATTGATGGGCATTACAGTATCCTAAAGTTTAGTAATATAAAATATTTTAGTATACTATAATAATTTTACTTATGATGCAATAAATTAAAATTCTATCTTCTCCAAATCATTCTCTTTCAAATTGTCCTCAAGTTTCCAAAACCTTGCCATAGAGTTTGATAAAGTAAAAAGGATAAAAGATGGATCATCTACACTGAAATGCTTTAGATACTCTCTTGTGTCTATCAGATGTTGCTTTATATTTTTATTGTCTTGTATATCAAGAGTAGTTGTAATTCTAAGCATTTTAGAAAAATCAGGAGACAAATAACAAAGTTCACTCTGTTTATTGCGTACTATCTCCTGACCTACTTTTTTATCCAAAGAGGTTGTAAAGTAAATCTTTCCTTCAATAATATTAGTTAAGAATGCTCTTACATGGGGTTGGTTTTTATCGGCTGTAGCAATAGTGCAAACAGGATTAGCAGTTACAAATTCTAGTATATCATTATAGTTCATTTTAGTTCCTGGTTTTTAAAATATTCTACAGAATATAAAAAATAAAAAATATAATAATCCTACTAAAAACTATAAAAATTAAATTATTTCACTCTTTGCATAAGCTCTTTTGGTGTTTCATTAAAATACTCTTTAAAAAGTTTCGTGAAATAAGAGACAGAGTTGAAGCCGCATTGTCTAGCAACCTGTGTGACAGTCAGTTCTTTTGCTCTTAACATCTTTTTTGCATTTTGCAACCTAATCGTTTTTAAATAAACCATAGGACTCATTTTCATCTCTTCGGTAAAAAGCTTTGTAAAATGGCTTTTAGATAGTTTTGATAACTTAGCTAATCTTTCAATGGTTATATCTTGTTCAAACCCTATATTGATAAATTTTATAGCTTCATTGATAAGCATATTATCTGTTATTGGAGTTTCATCTCTATGATAATCAATTACATTTCTTATAATTTCATGTGTAATTAGTATGGCTATACTATCTAAAACTGCTTCTTTTGATGGATGATTACTATAAGACTCAATCATGAAATTTCGTACCAACTGATCTAATTTACTATTTTTTATATTGACAATTTGTCCATTAAATTTTACTATCTCTTGGGTATAATTTTTTAAATTTTCTTCAAATAATGCTGCTTCAATAAATATAGCACAATACTTAGGTGGCAAATAGTTTTGCACTTCATGATGTTCAAGTTCAGGAGAGAGACAAAATATAGTATTGGGAGAAGATTGTATTTTTCTTTCTTCTATAATGACTTCCGTTTCACAATCATAGGCAAGAACAAACATATACGAGGGATGCTTATGATTAGGAGTAATAGCATAACCACAATTTCCTCCTATAGGCATAAACATAGATAACCTAGGAGAGACAAAACAATCAATGAACTTTAGATTATCCTCTGTGATAGTATCACCAACTAAATTTTTTATGGTTTGTAAATTTTGATTTAATATCATTTTTACCTAGGAAATGAACTATTATTTATATCTATCGTTGTACCATTCATATACTCTGGAGACTCTATTGCCAACCAAAGCATAGTCTTAGCCACTTCATCCGCATAAGCAAAGCGTTTAGAGACTACGGTTTTCAAAAAAGCCTCTCGTCTAGCTAGAGGAATGGACTCTAGCATATCTGTTTCTACTGGGCTTGCTGCAACTGCATTAATAACCACTTTTCCATCAAATATTTTGGCAAAACTTTTGGTTGCATTAATCAACCCTGCTTTAGTAGCTCCATACCATACATCAGGATGTCCAATCTGCCCTGCAATAGAGGCATTATTGACTATCCTTGTAGTACCTACCTTAACACACTCTTCTATGAGTTTAATAGGAGTTTCAAGATTAAGCTTTAGCATAGCGTTTACTTTTTCTTGTGGGTAGTCATTGTAAGGCAGAGAGTACATCACTCCTGCATTGTTAATGAGTATGTCTATCTTCCCCATAGAAGCTACAAGTTTAGGGATGTTTTCTACATCAATCAAGTCATACTCTATGCACTCTACCTCATTTGTGTAGACGAAGTCTTTAAAATCTCTTGCCACGACTATGATACGATATTCTAGCTCCAAAAATGACT
>JALSUU010000013.1 GCA_027071075.1 Sulfurimonas sp.
TATTGCCGTTATTGAGACATAAGTGCTGTATTAATTGTAAATATTCCGTTAAAAGAGCATTAGTTCGCTTAAAGTTTGAGGGGGAAATTATGGAAGTTAAGAAAAAATTACTTGATGAAACCAACTGTCATATCATTCTCCATATATCCATCTTCTAAAAGAATCTCTTTCACTCCAAGTCCCTTGGCGATTTCTTTTATCTTCTCTTTTGAAAGATAGTTATAGGTTTCACTCTCTTTCTCCCCATACAGTGCATTAAAAACAAAACCTTTTTTTGAAGCTTTGAAGCAGTTTTGTATAAAAAGATGTGTCTCAAAAGTTGTTAAAACATTTAAAGCACCACTGCAAACATAGTAGTCACAAACAGGAAGGGTCTCTTTAATGATATCTATCTCTAAAATCTCTTGCGCGGTATTTTGTCTAGCAATAGAGCACATATCTTGATGAATATCTAGACCAATATACTCTTTGGGTAAGCTCTTCTTTTTCTCTAAAAAGAAGTAGAAATCACCAAAACCACACCCTGCATCAGCTAGTGAAAAGGAGTTGATATTAGTAGGAAGTAGTTTAAGAAGTTGTTTAAAGCGGAGTTGTTGGTTTTTTTTACTTGCCCAGTTCACTCCCTTTGCTGTAATGCCAAACTTTTTTATAGCAGAGGTGTAAAACTGTTCATTATCTATTTTGGGCATAAATTATCGAAAGATTTTATTGATATCTTTGTGAATTGCACCTGGAACTGTTGCTATTGTCATAAACTGTGACATTTTTAGCATAGGATACATCACTGCTATATAGTACTTAGGGTCTAAGATTTTAGCTTCTCCATCTTCTATTAAAACGGGATAAGGAAGTAGTCCTGCGTTTTGATAGCCTATTTTTTTGATGAATTTTGATGTTCGCTTGGAGAGTTTTACTCCTAGAAGAGTGGAACCATTTAAAAGTTTTTGTTCAAAAAGAATCTTTTTCGATTTTCTAGCATTTTGTAGAAGTGTTGCTGAGGGGAGTTTTTTGATTACTTGCATATCACCATATTTTGGCATTCCTGCCATAAATTGGTAGCGTTTGAGCATCTTAAACTTTAACTCTTCATGCGAGTTCTTGATGTCATTAAAAGCATTACGAAGCGTTTTGAGCGTATCTGTAGCAACTTTTTCATCATAGGAATCTTGCATAAAAGCGGACATTATGTAAAGAGGGTTTGTTATGCTAATAAGTTTCTCTTTTTTGTCAACAGTTAGGCGAAGTGAGGCTATAAAACCTCTGTTCTTTTTTGAAGCGAGTTTGATGATATCTGGGTTTGTGAATGCGATTGACTCTGCATTTCCTTTTTTATCGACTTTATATGTGCTAAGAATAGTGAAGCCATTTTTCTCTAAGGTTTTTTTTACCTCTTTAGTGCTCATATAAGGTGCATGAAGATATGCCGTAACCTGTCCATTATGCACATCTCCAACTAAGGCTATTTTATCTGGACTATCTACAACAGGGACAAGTTCTGGTGCTACATGATTACTAAATTTTACTTTTCTTTTAGCAGTAGCTTCTTTGATTATCTGTGCATTTGTTTTATAGTCTCCCGTTGTATTTATATAGGGACTTGTAGGTACTTTGGGTACTTTAGCTGTTACTTTTGGTACAGGTGGAACTGTTGGCATATTAATATTAACTGCTTGTGCATGTAAAAATGAAAAAGGAAGAGAGAGTAAAAGAAGAGATGAGAGAGTTTTTTGAAATTGCTTATGCATATTGGATCCTAAATAGATTATTGTCTGATATTGAGTATAAAACTTTTTATTTGTGTTCATACTTAAGTCTATAATATAACTCTTTATTTGTCACCGAAAATAAGATAACTGTGTAATAATTGGACAAAATTTTTAAGTGAGTTATAAATGAAAAGAGAAAGATTAGTTTTAGGTGGTGGATGTTTTTGGTGTACTGAGGCAGTTTTTTTAAATGTAAAAGGTGTTTTGAGTGTCATAAGTGGATATGCTGGAGGCAATAGAGCAAACCCAAACTATGAGATGATCTGTACGGGTGTGAGTGGATATGCTGAGGTTGTTGATATAGCATTTGATGCAGATACCATCACAAGAAGTGAACTCTTAGATATTTTCTTTGCAGTTCATAATCCTACTACACTAAATCAACAGGGTGCAGATAAAGGGACACAGTATCGCTCTGTTGTTTACTTTGATAATGATTTAGAAAAAGAGATTATTGATGATGCAGTAGCACGAAACCAGAGTAACTTTAGTGAAAAAATTGTCACAGAAGTGAGCGTTCTGCCTGTAGTCTATCCTGCTGAAGAGTATCACCAAAACTACTATGCCCAAAACTCTATGCAGGGGTATTGTCAGGTTGTTATCGCACCTAAGCTGCAAAAGTTTATGCTCACTTTTGCAGATAAATTAGGGTAGACTAGAGGTCTTTGAGCAAATCAGGGACATCACTAGAGTCTCTGATCTCTTCATACTCGTTTATTTGAGCATACATAGTCTCTGTAAAGTTCGTCATACTCTTTTCTAGTTGTTTATGTGCTTCATCAACTATTTTTTGTTGCGCCTCTTCCACATCTTTGAACTGTTGCATGACTTTTAAAAAATACTCTTTATCTTCTGTAAGAAGAATTATCTCACTTAATTTTACCCATTTTCGTATTACTTTATCTTCCTTTTGAAAAAGAAAAATAACATGTTCATTCTTTTTAGAAGCTATATATTTTGGAGCTGCAAAACCTATAAAAGTACTTGGCAATTTATCTACTTGTTTTTTGATTACATAATACATACTCAAATTATATACTAAAATTACTTATTTATGCTAGACTTTAGCAAATAGACTTCTTGTATGCACTAGGTTAGCCTATACTAGATGTCTAATTATTTTGAGGAGTTTTATATGAGTCATATACATGAGTTAGTTATTGTTGGTGCTGGTCCTGCTGGGATTGCTACTGCTGTTGAGAGTTATCTTCAAGGTGTGAGGGATATTGTTCTTTTAGAAAAGGATGAAAATCATAATGCGACTATTCGTAAATACTATAAAGATAATAAACGCGTAGATGTTGATTGGAAGGGTCAAAAAGTAGAACTTGATGGGCGTATTTACTTTGTAGATGGAACCAAAGAGAGTACCCTTGATTTCTTTGATGAGATTTTAGAGCATCACTCTGTGGCACTACAAACACATGTTGAAGTGCAATCTATAGTAAAGAATGCAGATGGTTTTGAAGTTTTTATGGCTGGCAAAAGTATTTTGGCAAAAAATGTTGTTGTTACAATCGGGCGTATGGGAAAACCAAATAAGCCAAGTTATAAAATACCACCCTCTATAAGAAAAAAGATAGGCTACACACTTGATGGTTGCGGAGATGGTGAGAAGATTTTAGTTGTGGGTGGTGGCGATAGTGCTGTTGAGTATGCAGTGGATTTGAGTGAAAACAATGATGTCTCCATCTGTTACAGAAGAGAGACATTCCGCAGAGCAAATCCAACGAACCAAGCAAATATTAAAGAAGTAATGGAAAATGGAAAAGTAAAACCAATCCTAGGAATAAATATAGATGCCTTAGAAGATGATGGTGGTAAGGTAAAAGTTATTTTTAGTGAAGGTGAAGCACAAACTTACGATAGAGTAATATATGCAATAGGGGGGACTACTCCCTCTGCATTTTTAGCAAGTTCTGGAATAGAAGAAGCTGATGGAAAACCTGTGCACGATGCAAACTATGAGACAAATATCAAAGGGCTTTTTGTAGCTGGAGATATTACGCAAGAGTCAGGTGGCTCTATTGCTCTTGGGCTTAATCATGGATATGCAATCGCTTGTTATATCAAGGGAATTGAGCATTAAACACTTACTTTTTTTAGTTTATAAATATTGATGAGTTTTATAACTATCATCACACTGATAACTTGAAAAAGTGCAGCTAAGATAAAAGCATAGTAGTGGAGTTTATCTATAGAGTTTGCGCTAAAGGCAAGTGTTGCCATGGCGATGAGGAGTGTGAGTGGCATTGAGTGGGAGAGTCCCATCAAAACTGCATCAATAAGACCAAGCTCTTTGATAAATACTAATGATGCAATAAGTCGCATAAGAACCATGGCAACAGTAATCATCAGTGCTTTTTGAATCAGTCCATCCATGAGTAGGGCATCAAGATGAAAAGAGCTACCAATATGAATGAAAAAGATAGGGATTAAAAATCCAAAACCATACGAAGCAAGTTTCTCAGGAAGTTCATGCTTATGCTCAAAAAATGTAGGTATAAATATACCCGCAAGGAAAGCCCCAAAAGCTAACTCTAAATGAAGATAGAGCATAGC
>JALSUU010000014.1 GCA_027071075.1 Sulfurimonas sp.
TAGCCAAAAAGCTAAAAATTTCTGGTGGTGGAAAGTGTAATATCACAAATGTAAGTGTTACGCCAAATAACTTTGATGGCGATGCAGAGTTAGTGACATCTACACTTAAAAGATTTTCACAAAGTAATCTCTTACGGTTTTTAGAGCGTAATAGAGTGGATTTGGAACTGAGAAAAGAGCGGTACTATTTTTGTGAGAGAAGCTCTGATGATATTATAGATGTATTGAAAAAAAATAGTGAATATTGTGATACTTTTTTACAGACGAAGGTAGAAGTAGTAAGTAAAGAAGAGGAGTTCTTTAGTGTCAAAACTGATAAAGGGATTTTTCAAAGTAAAAACCTTGTAGTGGCAACGGGTGGAAAAAGCTTTGTTAACTTAGGTGCGAGTGATATTGGACTAGAAATAGCCAAAAGTTTTAACATTCAAATAAAAGAGTTTACTCCTGCACTCGTTGGTTTGACTCTACAAAAAGAGCAGTTTTGGATGAAAGAGTTAAGTGGTTTGAGTTGTTTTGTGCATATAAAAGTAGAAGATAGAGTATTAAATGAAGAGATGCTTTTTGCACATAAAGGCATCAGTGGACCAGCTGTTCTTTCTGCATCGTTGTATTGGAAAAGTGGAGATATCTCAATTGATTTTTTTCCAGACATAACTATGAATGAGCTGATAAATGGAAGCAAAAAATTGATAAGTTCAGAGATGAACCTTCCAAAAAGATTGGCAAAAGCACTTTTAAATGTAGTAAATATAGAAGATAAAGAGTGTAACAGACTCTCTAAAGAAGAGCGTGTAAAACTTTTAGAGTTAAAAGCATATAAATTCTCACCAGCAGGGAACTTCGGTTTTACAAAAGCGGAGGTGAGTAGAGGCGGAATCGTGGCAAATGAACTAGATATGAAAACTTTAGAAGCAAAAAAACAAAAAGGGCTTTATTTTATAGGAGAAGTTGCCGATATAACAGGAGAACTTGGTGGTTATAATTTTCAATGGGCATTTAGCAGTGCATATGTGTGTGCAAAAGCTATTAAATAGCACTATTTAAAGTTAGCTTTATATCTTAGAAGCTATAATTATCAACTAAAGTAATATTATTAAGGATTCTTATGCAAATATTTAAACTTCTTTTACTCTCTGCCCTTTTGGTTTTCTCTTTTTCTGGTTGTCAGGGGAATAATAGTGATACACCTGATTCAGGTATATCAGGTGTACCTGAAGCGCCATCAACTCCTGCAAATGGTCAATCTTCACCAGCTACAGTAATACTTCCCTCATCAGCGACTACATTAACAACAAATAGCCAAGTTGTTCAGATTGATGTTCGTGTTTTTGATAGTGCAAACAACCCTTACCCTACTGGCTTGGTGAAAAGAATTAATCCAAATGATGTATTAACAGGAAGAGACATTGGAACATTTGATAAAGAGAGTGCAGAACTTATAGATGGGGTAGCTACTTTTATCTATACAGGACCAAGTGATTTAAAAAAGGATACTTCTAATATAGTATTTGAGTTTTATCATGATTCTAACTCTTCTACAAAAAAAACATACACTATCTCTATAGCACCAGAAAAAAACCAAATTATTCTGACAAATTATTCTTTAAAAACGAGTACTCCTGATGGTGCAAGTATGAACTTAAAGAGTAGTGAAACTATATCGTATACTATATTTGATGCTAAAGGTGACCAATTAGCTGATGAAAATATAAAATCTATGGTAGTTACTTCCCTCAATCCAAGTTTAGCTACACTTTCAGATAGTTTTGGAAATAAAGGGGATACTTTAACACTATTGAACAAAAATAATATGACAGTAAATTTAAATTCTAATACAAAGTCTGGAATAGTACCTATAAAAGTAATGAGTAATTTTACGGATGTTAATGGAGATGATCAGAATATTACAGAAATATTTAGTATGTTAATATTATCGGGGCCACCAACTGCCATGAGTTTATCGTATACTGGAACTGAAAATGTAAAAGAAAAAGCAAAATTTTTAGAGAAATGGGTATTAACTGTTACTGATAAATATATGAATGTAGTAAATACTAATCCATCTGTATCTATGGGAATGATTGCCGGATATGCTCAAAGTGCGGCAACTCCATCAAATGCTCCAAATTATTTATATTATCAACCAGGTGCTACGACAGGTGCAACTCTCAGTGCCTCAAAGAATACCTTAACGGCACAATCAGGAGTCTTTTCAAATGTTGATGATCAAAATGATGTCTTAGTTACTTTTGGTACGGGATATAAGTACGATGCATCAGGAAAATGGGATATAAAGTATAAAAGTCCTACTGTTCTTGATTTAGTTGATGAGTATGCTAGTGAAGATAGAACTGAGATGGGCTTTGCAGTTGGTAATAATCAAAGAGAAGATGCGTGTGATATTGGGACAAAATGGGTGGCTAATGTTTACTCTGATTCAAATAGTTCAGTGATTGACATAACAGGAAGCATGATAATAGATATAGAGTATGACTACTATTTAACAGGTAAAAGTACTATGCTATGGGTAAATTTGGTTGGAAAGCAAAATAGTATAAATCAAACAATAAGACTCGGGGAAGCTCGTAAAATTACACTAAGGGGTTTAGGCATAGATGATGATAAATATGCTTATGGTCCAGGCTATGTAGGTACTGTAAGATTTAACCTTTCTATAAGTGATACTACTGAATTTTATAAAAATGCTAATTTTGGTTATTCTATTGAAAATTCAGGAGAGGCTACTGTATCGACTGCGGATACTTCAATGACTCATGGTGTCACATCATGTATAAATTCAGGAGTTGCTTTTATAGATGTTCACATTGATAACTCTAGTTCAATTATTGGTGGTGAAGTATCAATTAAAAAAGTACTTCCTGCTACTGAATTTTAAAAAAAAGGGAAAAAATGATAAACAATAAATTAAAAATAGCTGGCTTAAGTATTCTTCTTAGCGTATCATCACTCGCGGCATATGAGTTTCAAACAAAATCTTTAGTCGGTATAGAAGGCGGATATAATAATCTACCTTATGAAAATGGAACAAGTATAAACAATGAACAGTATAGTGCTAA
Organism: Sulfurimonas sp.; assembly: GCA_027071075.1. Taxonomy (GTDB): domain Bacteria; phylum Campylobacterota; class Campylobacteria; order Campylobacterales; family Sulfurimonadaceae; genus Sulfurimonas. The sequence goes on from JALSUU010000014.1 coordinate 3,078, forward strand.
AGTTGGACATGCTGGACTGAAGCTTGGTGCGGAGACTGAAGACTTTAGAGTCTTTTTAAGTGGTAGATATTATATGGGTGAGAGTTCATATGACTACATCGCTACATATGGTGCAGAACTGCAGTATAAACTAAATGCTACGGATATTATGAACTTTTATATAGGTGCTAATGCTGGTGTTGCAAATATGAAGTTTCGAGCTTCTGGTGAATCTTTCTCAAGAACTATTCAAGATCTTTACTTAGGTGGTGATATTGGAACAAATATTCATCTTGGTGAAGATACAGATTTAGAGATAGGTGCTCGTGTTATGAGTATCCAAGCTGAAAATACTAAAAATAGTGTTACATATCGCATAGGAAATTTAGTGTCAGGATATGCAAGTATTATTTTTAAATGGCAAATGGACTAGTTTAAAGTATACTTTTTTCTCTTTTTTTTACTTCTTGCATCAACTCTTGATGCAGATGGAGTTCTTTATAAAGATTTATGCTCTGCTTAAAAAAACTCTATAGCATCCTCATCCTCACCTTCAATAAATTCACTATGCTCTATAGACATCTCAATCTGCGCAATATTTGAGTAAAAAGATTTATCCATATAGTGAATATCTTCTGCATTTTTCTCGACTAAAACAGTTCGTTTCCACTCTACTAAGTCAGAGATGAGACCTCGCATAAGTGCTAAAAGTATTTCAGAGTTCTCTTCTATCTCATACTCTGTTAGTTTTTGACCTAGAAGCATAAGCGAATAACTTAAATCTTTAAACTCAAAGAGAGGATTAAGTGCACTCGTATAGCCTTCAAAGAAGTTAATAAGATTGTTATTTATTTCATAGGTATAGGTGTCAGCATAACTGAGCATGTCAACATCTCTTTCAAGTTCATGGAGTTCATCATAGACTTCACTATCAAGCTCAACCTCTTGGAAATATTTTTGTGCTGAAGTTATAGAACTTTGCTGAATGGCTTGGTTAATACTCTCTGTTTGAGACTTATCACTATTGTCTAGTTCTGCCTCTATACATGTGTACTCATGTTTAAACTTATAACAAACATCTACAAGATAACGAAGTGAGTCTGTTAAATCTACGGTCGCAACATTAAAAGTTTTTACATCTTCCTCTTTTGTATGATAGAGTGCATTATTCCATGTTGTAAAGGATTCGAGCATATATAAAAATATATCTTTGATATCATTGTCATACTTGGTAAGA
>JALSUU010000015.1 GCA_027071075.1 Sulfurimonas sp.
TTTGGAGGGTTAGCTGTGGGGAATATTTTACAACTTCTTAGCTCCTAAGTGCTATAATTCTTGTATGAAAATTAAAAACATAAGCCTAGAAAAGAGAGAGATAGCACTTCAAACGCCTTTTATAACAGCTTTACGAAGAGTAGAGACCATAGAGTTTGTGCGTGTTTTTGTGGAGTGTGAGGAGGGGAGTATCGGCATCGGTGAGGCTCCCGCTACTTTTGCCATCACGGGTGAAGATATAGACACGATAGTACATTCTATAGAAAATATACAAACTCTTTTAATCAATCTTTCACTTAACGATGCCCTACTGCTTCTGCATAAACAAAATATTGGCTCTAGTGCAAAAGCAAGTCTTGATATGGCTATAATGATGCTTCTTGGAGCAAATAGACTCAAAAGTACAGAACCTATAAAAACAGATATAACCATTAGTTTTAATGCAAAAGAGAGAATGCTCAGAGACGCAAAAAAAGCTATCTCAGAAGGTATGGATATACTAAAAATAAAACTAGCAAGTGATATAAACCATGCCGTAGAAGTAACAAAATTTCTCTCAAAAGAACTTCCAAAAGCAAAACTCCTTATCGATGCAAATCAAGCTTGGAGTTTAGAGGAGTCTTTACACTATGTGCAGAGTGTGAAAAATATACCCCTAGAACTTATAGAGCAACCTGTAAAAGCAGAGGATTTAGACTCTTTAAAAATCATTACAAAGGCGAGTCTTATTCCCATTTTAGCGGATGAAGCAGTTTTTACTCTCTTAGATGTAAAAAAAGTGATGGAGTCAAAATCTGCAGATATGATAAATATAAAACTGATGAAGTGTGGTGGTGTGAGCAGGGCTATAGAGATTTTAGAGTATGCAAGAGAACATCATATCAAATGTATGCTTGGCTCTATGCTTGAAGGTCCATACTCTATAAACGCAGCACTCTATTTAGCTTTTAATTATCGAGATGTTATAGAGTATATAGATCTTGATAGTCCACTCCTTTATAAAGAAAAATCTTTAGAGTTGGATTTTACTTTTGAGCAAAACAGAATTAACTTCCTTCCATCTCCTGAAACGCTGTAAAATCAAAATATCCTTTATGGGTATCGTAGTGCGTGATTGAAACTGTTACTCCACTCTCTTGAATGAGTTGAGAAGTTTTGATTACATCTTGGTTTATCTCAAGGTGATTTTTACATAAAATAATAAAATCATCACCATGATAACGAATTATAGTTGTTTGCGGAAATTCAGATACTAAAAAGGAAGCAAATTTCTTTAATAATTCATCCCCTTTTCCCCATCCTTGAGTATGATTAAAGGATGAGAAATTATTTAGATTTATTATATTTATACATGTATATTTGTGGTTTTGTCTATTGAGTATAGTTTTAAGGTAGTCTTCATTGTAGAGTCCTGTTAAGCTGTCTTTAAAAAAGTAAGCCATTCGTTTTTTTTCAAGTTCAGAGAGTGGTATCTGTGATGTTTGTGATATGTTGACATCTTTAAGTGCTACGAGGGCAGCTTTGACTACATCTGGATGAAATTGTGTACCCGATTCTGCTTGGATCTCAGATAATGCTTGGGGAACACTTTTTCTTGGTCTATAGATTCTATTGGATGTCATAGCATCGAAGGAATCTGCTAGAATCATTATATGGGAGAGAAAAGGAATGTTGTTTGGTGATGCAGTTCTTGGATATCCTTTACCATCATATCTCGCATGATGATATCGAATAATTTCTGCTAAATTTTTATATATAGAGATTCTCTCAAGCATATCTGCACCTACTTCGGAGTGCTGTTTAATGAGCTCATATTCAAGGCGGGAGAGTTTTGAAGGCTTTAAAAGGATTGTATCTGGTGTGGCTACTTTACCTATGTCATGTAAAATGGCTGCTTTTTCAAGAAGTTTAACATCACTTTTTTTGATGCCTATCTCTTTAGCAATAAGTGTACAGTACTGTGCAACTCTGATGGTATGTCCCGCTGTATAAGTATCTCTCTGCTCTATGATATTTACAAAAGCTAAAATTGTCTCTTCATAGTTGGCATTTTTCTCTTTTTCCATAGCTAAAATGGCATCTTTTTGTTTATGTGAGTAGAGTGCTATACTAATATCATGCGCCATATTCTCTAATATTTTCATCTCTTCTATCTCAAATCCATTTGCATTTGAAGTGAAAACTGTAATAACCCCATATGCATCGTTCTCGTATCCATTAAGGAGTGGTAAGACTATCATCCACTCTAGGTTTATATCACTCTCTCTTCTATTGTATTCAAAGGTATCATGGGAAATTTTTTCAGTTATGGGATGTTTTAACTCTATTGCTTTTCTGATGGCTTTGACTAAAAAGTTGCTATTTTCATCTTTCTCTAAAGAGAGAAGAGAACTCTTTATCAGTGATTTATTTGGCTGTGACTGAGAGATAATCTCTAAAATATTTTCAGATATCAAAGCACTTAGTGTAAATACATAGGCTCTGTTTGAGTCTAGTTTTTGAGTTGCATTTTTTAGTACGGATTTTGTAGAGTAGGAGCTGATAAGGAGCTCATTTAATTCAGTAATGATTTTAAGTATATCTTTGAGATGTTGCTCCCTTGAGACAACGAGTTTTAAGTCATGTGTTCGCTCGGTCACTTTTTGCTCTAAAATCTCCTTAGCATTCTCTATTTCATACTGCCTTTTATAAAAAATATTTGTAAAAAGAGCTACTAATAGCATAAGCAAGAAACTGACAATGACAACAATAGTAATACTATGCTCTGTTTTTTCCTCTAAAAGTAAGTTTTGTTGTAAGTACATAGAAATAGGAACAGAGACCCGTATTCCACCTCGGATATCCCCTAATTGATACCCTTGAAAAGCATGACATTTTAGACAACTCTCTTGGGTAATGAGTACACCCATAAAATTAAAAGCTTTATCTTTCGTATCGAACTCATAAAAGTATTTAGAAGTTTTATGTTGTTCAAAATAATTAAGCGCTTTTGTTTCAAAGATATCTGCTTTGTTGGAGGGGTTAATAGGTTTTAAACTTGTAATCTTGTAGTGATAGGAACCTTTTTTATTTGAGATTTCTGATATTTGGCGTGTCATCCATGCAGGATTTATTTTTATAAGAGTTTCATTTTTATCGGTATATAAAATATTGTTTTTAAGATAAGGGTTTGGTTGGAGTCCATTTTTTGCTTTTACATAGACGCCACCATATTGAGCATTCCAGCTTCTTGTGTTGACCATACCGTTAAAGTGTGCTTTTGCTTCTTGAAGAATCTGTTGTTGAGAGAGCTTTTTTTCACGCTTCTCAAAAGAGAGAAGTTGTAAAATAATCAAGGTAGCTGTTATAAGTATAAGAGAAATGGCGATTAAAAGTAGGAGTGACTTTTGCGTTATATTTTTCATATTTTTATGGTGAGCTTTTTTAGCATGTAAAATTACCTCTGCGATAAAATAATAATTATTGTAGTATATTAGCTTACATATTAAACTTTGCTTTTTGCAAAAAATCGTAACCAAATATACCCGAAAATTCCTGCAAGGAGAGAGGCAGTAAGGATGCCGATTTTGGCTTGAAATATGAGATTTTCATTCCCAATAAATGCTAAATCTGCTACAAAAATACTCATAGTAAAACCGATACCAGCAAGCGCGGCAACACCAAAGAGTTGACTAAATGAACTTCCTTGTGGCAGTTTTGCGATACCAAGTTTTATAGCAAGAAATGAAACTCCTGCAATACCGATAATCTTTCCTATAATAAGCCCTGAAATAATTCCTAAAGAGACAGGCTCTAATAAAGTGCTTCCAATAGCTGAAAAGTCTATAGTAATTCCTGCATTTGCTAGTGCAAAGATAGGAATAATAATAAGACTAACAGGAAGGTGGAGAGTGTGCTCAAGTTTTGCAGAGGGTGATTCTATTGCATCTATAGTATCTCGAATATTAAGTAAAATAGCTTTTTGATTTTCATGCATGGTGTGGTCAGTAGCGACAGGATAGTTGTCATACTCATCTAAAAGATTTCTAGTTGAGTTTGTAAAAGAAATCGGTGTGAGTTTTGGGCGAGAGGGTATGCTTAAAGCTGCAATAACTCCTGCAATAGTAGCATGAACACCAGACTCAAGCATAAAAAACCATAAAAAAAGTCCCATAATAAAGTAAGGTAAAATTGCATGGATACCAAAACGGTTAAAAAGTATCATGATAAGAAAACTCCCTCCTGCAAACATCAAAGGCAAGAGGTGAATCTGATCGGT
>JALSUU010000016.1 GCA_027071075.1 Sulfurimonas sp.
TAAAGAATTGTATCATAAAGGGCATAAAAGCAGATGAAAATAGAAGAATATATATGTGAGAATCCAGAGCGTTTAGATACTTTCTTAGCAACACAAATAGGTCAAACAAGATCACAAATAGCGGCATTAATAAAATCAAATAGTGTATGGGTAGATAAAAAGCAGGTAGCGCGTCCTGGTGTAAAACTGAAAGTAGGACAAAATGTACGAGTAGAGTTTCCTGAGGCTAAAGTTCAAAAAGCACTGGATGTTGACTTTGATGTTGAAATTCTTTACGAAGATGAAGATGTTTTAGTTATAAACAAACCAAGTGGTGTGACTGTGCATCCTGCTCCAAGTGTAAAAGAGGCAACATTAGTTGACTGGCTAAAGCACAAAGGCGTGAGACTCTCTACAATTAGTGGAGAGGAGCGTCATGGAATAGTGCATCGTTTAGATAAGGGAACAAGTGGGACTATGGTTGTTGCGAAAAACAATGATGCACATGAGTTTCTTTCACTCCAACTGCAAGATAAAAGTATGGGTCGTTACTACATAGCAGTTATTTCTCCACCTTTAAAAGATGATATCACCGTTATTGAGGGAAATATTGGGCGTAGTTCACATAACCGTTTGAAAATGGCGTGTGGATTGGAACACGGCAAACCTGCTAAAACAATGTTTAAACAGTTAGCGCTGAGTGCAGATGAGCGAAGTCAACTTGTAGCATGTAAACTTTTTACTGGAAGAACGCATCAAATCCGTGTACATTTAGAGACAATAAATCGTCATATTATTGGTGATCATATCTACGGTTTAAGCCCTAAAGTAGAGAAATCGGAACGCATTTTGCTTCATGCTTACCTAATATACTTCGTGCATCCTAAATCAAAAGAGAAGATGTTTTTTCAAGCAGATTTTGATACAATTATGCACGATGCAATAGACAAAAAATTTAATTTGGAGAGTTTAAATGAAGTTCTGGATTCTGAGTACATTATCAACAGTTTCACTGTTAATCCTTAGCGGATGTGGTGCACAGCCTCTCCCTGCTAAAAATGCGACTATTGATAAAACGCTTCCAAAGATAGTACTTACAAAGCATGGTGTGATTGTAGGCATGAAGAGTGCTGCTTTTGAGTGGAAGAGTATTTTAGATCCTCGTGTGGAGGGAATTTATATCTACAGAGAAAATCCATCTTCATCTGAAAATAGTTCTGGACTTCAGTACTTAAAAACGCTCAAGAGTAGATTTAAAACACACTTCGTTGATACTACTGTCGAGCCAAACAGTCACTATAGTTATAAATTTAGAACTTTTAGTGCAGATGCAGAGGGTGTAGATAGTGAAAAGATAGTGCTTACTACACTTCCTGTTCTCTCTTCTGTCTCTTGGATCCATAGTATAACAGGGATGCCTCGTACTGCAAAGATTATTTGGCGACCGGATATTAATGAGAGAGTTGATAAGTATGTGATTGAGAGAAAAACACTTGACAATAATGAGTGGGAAGAGATAGGAAGTGTTAAAGGGCGTTTAAATGCGGAATACATTGATAGTGGTTTAGATGATAATCATGTCTATTTTTACCGTGTGCGTGTTGTAACATTTGACAATATTGTTTCTACTCCATCTGCGGTTGTAAAAGTTCTTACAAAGGCGCTACCTCGTAGTGTAACAAACATAAAAGTAACGACAAACCTCCCAAGAAAAATAAAAATAACTTGGAGTCCTTCAGCACAAGAAGATTTTTCACAGTATTATCTCTATAGATCAGAGAAGCTTGATAGTGGCTATGAGCTAATCGCAAAACTTTTTAACAATAGTTTTGAAGATAAGATTGAAGAGGATGGTAAAACTTACTTCTATAGAGTAAGTGTTGTAGATAAAGATGGCTTAGAAAGTATCTCTGATAAAAACTCTATACAGGGAAAAACACTGAACAAGCCAGAAGCCCCAGCGATAGTTAATGCGAAACTTATTGGAAGTGATATAAAGATAGAGTGGAGTAAGACAGATCCTCGTTCACGCACTTATGTAGTAGAACAAACGCATAAAGAGGGGTGGTTTGATGAGAGTACAGAAAAGTTTACAGATATAAAGAGAACATCTTTTGTAGATAAAAATGTAGCACTCAATAGCACTTATAGTTATAAAGTCTATAGTGTAGATGCAAATGGAATTCAATCAGAGGCAAGTATGGAAGTAAAAGTGACAACTCCTGAATCTACAGAGATTCAAGAAGCACCTATTCAAGAGAGTGTTGAAGAAGATACAGTGAATAAAAACTTAGTGCAAGAGCATACTGAAGATATTGTTGCTCCTAATGCAGATTTAGATTTGAGTGGTCTGTAATGCCTCATTTACATATTGAAAAGTTTAAAGAGATTGAATTTCCTGCATCGTATGATGCAGTTTCATTTAATTTTATAGCGAGTAATGCAAATGCTCAAGATGAGAAGATGATATCTGTTAGCGTTGAGGGAGAAGATTTTTTTCTTTTAGTTAAAGAGGAAGAAAATCGTTCACTTTTAAAGACAGATAAGCTTACTCGTCCCGCTTCTATTTATAATGTGCATCGTGCTCTCAATGCGTATGCAAATAAAGCAGGCCTGAATGTTTTAGCAAGTAATGTTTTAAGTGGTCAGAAAAATGAGCACTTAGAGAGAGTAACCGCACTGAAAAAGATAGAGTACTTTGCAACAGAGTTTCCTACTGATAGAGAAGTTCGTGTTGAGGTTGGTTTTGGTTCAGGGCGTCATCTTCTGCATCAAGCAGCAAACAACAGAGATATCCTTTTTATAGGTATAGAGATTCATAGACCATCTATAGAACAGGTTTTAAAGCAAGTAGCGATTCAAGAGTTAGATAATCTTCTTGTCCTAGATTACGATGCAAGACTTTTTATGGAGCTTATCCCATCAAATATTGTTGGAAAAGTATATGTACATTTCCCCGTTCCTTGGGATAAAAAACCACACCGTAGAGTGATAAGTACCTCTTTTATAGAAGAGTCCCGTCGTGTGCTAAAAGTTGATGGAACATTAGAGTTACGAACAGATAGTGAGAACTACTACGCTTACTCGTATGAGACTTTTATCAACTTTAACAAAACGGTTTTACATATTAACAAGAACAAAGATATTGCTGTTGTTTCCAAGTATGAAGATAGATGGAAAAAGATGGAGAAAAATATTTATGATGTAACTATGATAAATGAAGAGGAGTCTGAACCATTGAGTATTGAAGGCTCTTTTGATTTTAAGGAGTTAGATGTAAGTAAAGATTCACTTCTAAAACTGCATAAAACTACGCAAAGATTTGAGGGTGGATTTATTCACTTTGAGAGAGTGTACCTTGTGGAAGATGGAGTGATGTTACGCCTCTCTATGGGAAGTTTTGATAGACCAGAACATCTCTATCTTATAGTACAAAATAAAAAAGTCTCTTACTATCCAGAACTCCCTTTGAAGTCTAAAAGCAATCTCCTTGCACATAGATTTTTAGAAAAGGTACTGCATGGATAAGGTAATCATAGCAAAAGATTTATCTCTCTCCTATCCAAAGGGTGAGCCAATTATAAATAAGGTAAACTTTGTTATAGACTCTGGAAGCTTTGTGTTTATCACAGGAGCAAGTGGTAGTGGAAAATCTACACTTTTAAAGTCACTCTATGGTGCACTCAAGCCTCAAAGTGGGAGTATTGTAGTTGCTGGAGTTGAGTTAAATGGTGTTTCAAAATCAAAGTTAAACTTTTTAAGGCAACACATGGGAATAGTTTTTCAAGATTATAAACTCATAAAAGAGTGGACAATAGAGAAAAATATCATGCTCCCTTTTATGATAGCTGGGTACGATAAAGTACAACAGCAAACACAACTTGATAAACTTCTTAACCATGTAAGACTCAAACACCAAGTGGGAAAATATCCTCAAGAGTTAAGTGGAGGGGAGCAACAGCGTGTAGCAATGGCTAGAGCCCTCTCTCATACTCCTGTACTTATCTTAGCCGATGAGCCTACGGGAAATCTTGATGATTACTCTTCTCAGATTATTTGGAACCTACTTGAGGGTGCAAACTCTAGTGACTGGAGGGCGACAGTTATTGTTGTAACACACCATATTCCTGAAAGCATGAGTGTTGATTATAAACATTATCATATCGAGTATGGAGGGATTCATGAAGTCACTTAAAAATCATCTTTCGTTAATTGTTGCACTTTTAAGCATACTTTTTTCCCTACA
>JALSUU010000017.1 GCA_027071075.1 Sulfurimonas sp.
CTTGGAAGTTTTGCAAGACCTTCACAGGTGTAGTCCCTGCTTATTATTAAGAAGCTTTTTTGTCAGAATGAATATGCAAGAAGTTACCAGCACCATTCTCTTTTTTATCTTTCAAGTTTCTGCTATCTGCATCAATACTAGCCATTTGTGATAATTGTTTTTTATTCATTTTTTTAAAAGGGTCATAAATCTTCTTATTCATTTGAATACTCCTCGATGTATATAATTGTCAAGCCATCATTCTCGTCTATTGACTTCACTTTATACAAGCTCTTATGAGATTTTACCACAATTTCATCCTGATAAGCAAACTCACCTACAAAATCTTTAATATATAATTCTCCTTTCTGTCTTTTAATAAGATGAAAAACTATACTGTTGTATCTATCATCACCTGCTCTAGCAAACTCTTCGTAAGCTACTTCTTTATTTCTACTAAAAGATGATGGGGCTTTATCAATTATAATTAGTCCACCTTTTTTCATTGCTTCTTTATATGTGTCAATTATAATATGAAATATTTCATTATCTTTTTTAAATCTTATACCTCTAAAAATCGGCTCATTTTTATCAAGGTTACTATCGTATTTCTCAAACATTTTTTCTAAAGTTAATGCTTCGTTTTTATACTTATCGCTAACTTGCTCGCCATAAAAAGAAGCCCTTATCTGTTTACATTCGGTATATACTAGCCATCCTGCTATTACTTCTGCTTCGTCTTTTAATATATTATTTTTATTTAGCTCTCTCATTCCAACATTATACCCAAGCGCCTTAACCTCTCCGACATCCTTAACAAAAGTAGGCTTTCCGTAAACTGCCGCATAGGCAGCTTGGAAGCTGATGAGACATATCTACAATATGATAAATTTGGTATGAAAAAACATATGTTTAAATATATAAATATTGATGGGAAGAAAGAAGCTATCATGGTCGTATTTAGGTACTTTAAGGATAAAACACAAGGTGCAACGATCTTCTATGTAAAACACAAATTGGAAGATAGAAAAGAGATGAAGTTGATTTATCAAAAAGGGAAAGTCTGATTAATGCTGGGCTTTAGACAGTGCAGACTCACCACCGTCGACAAGAGCGTTACCAATACCCTAACACACCCCTTTAATATTGTGATTATACCATACAAAGGCTAAAAAAATGAAAGTAGAAGCAATTGGTTTAGAAGATATACAGGAGAGTTTAGAAGGATCTCAGCATTTTGTATTTGCAAATATCTCGCAACAACTTAAAAAACTCTCATCTTAAGATTTTCAAGACACATCGCAAAGTTAGAAATTGTGCTGTTAAGCCCTTGAAACTTTAATATCAGTGGTTTGTTCTATATTATTTGGAATATAGATTGCTTACAAAATAAGAAAATTAACTTGGAGATTCTTATGTATATACCCTCTTCAAAAGTACTTTCGCTCTTAGAATATATAAAAATAGATAGTTTCAGTGTGGAGTGTCATTTTAAATGCTCTAAGACAAATAAGAGTATTATTTCAAGTGTGCCTTTTGAACCCTTTGATGGAAAGATAGAACTTTCATGGCAGGATGTTGTGCTACATCCGATAGAATCTTACAATCGATACTATCATACGCCTATAACGATTTACTCCCACGATGCACATGAGACTATAGTTTTAAAAGCATTTATGAAAGTGTCGAAACATTTTCAATAAAGGAAAAACAAAAGATGATAGAAAAAAAGCTAATGACAATTCCAAGAGCGACTTTAGATATTTATAACTATAGTGAAGATGGACTCAATGTTTATGAATTTGATGCAACAGAGTGTTCTCCTCCTGAACCTATGGTAAACACAATTGTGACATTAAAAATGTTAAAAAGTGATAATGATATTCTTAGAGTTACTTTTTTTCATGAGCCTTTTCCTCTCTATGAAAGAGTAGAAGATAGCTTTTCTCATGACTCTGTAGAACTCGAGAGTGGCGATATATTAGTAACTTTTAAGCGAAAGAAGTCTATTATAAGTTTGTGATATAAAATATATAAGTTATTAGAAAAATTTATATCAAATTTGTATCACATTACAAAAAAATGTTATATTTCAATCTCATTTACCGTTCATTTAAACTCTACTTCAATAATAAAATGTAATACTAAAATCGAATTTTATATATAAAGGAGAAGAGAAAATGAAGAAGAAAAATCTACTTGTTTCTCTCGCTGCGTCTGTTGCATTTATGTCAATGTCTGTAACTACTGCTTTAGCTTATGACATGAACCCTCCGTTCAAATTAGATAAGTTAAAAAAGTATACAGAGATTGATGCAAATGGAAAAAAATCTATTGGGTATCAGCCAAAAAATGATTATAATGTGTTTATTAACTATGAGTTAGGTATGCACTGTGTTGGTTTCGCTATGGATTACTGTTGTGTGATTCCTCCATACAACTCTATTCAAGCACAAGCTGTGTCAAGTGGGGCAAGTGGAAAGTTACCAAAACTTCTCAGTCCTGATGATGATGTAAAACTCTACTACTATATGAAAGATAATACATATAGTGAAGGGAACAAAATGCGTTACTGGAATGTACCAAAAGATAGTGATGGTGATGGACACCTCGACTCTGCTGGTGATAATGTAGCAAATTATGTTTGGACACATCTCTTTATCTACAAAGATTTAGAAGGTACTATTCCTGCTGGAGCTACTGACAAAGATCGTCTTCGCATTGGTCGTCAAATTCCTGTAAGAGTTGATGCAGGTCCTTCTGGTATGCCACTTTCTGGTGGATATCTCGAGTATGCAGGAAAAAATGGTGGAAATATCGTGATGACAGATACACTTGTCCCACCAGTAAAAAATGTAAAACTAGTACTCACAGCCTCACATATTTGGGATGCATTAGGACTTCCTCTTACTGCTTTTAATGATAACACAAGAAAAGGATCTATCCGTTCTGTAACAGAGAAAGATTTTCAACCATTTCAAAAATCTGTAGTAGAGATGCATGATCGCTCAGGAAAGAGTGTGAGAAATGCGAATGGTACAGATGTATCTTACTTTGGTACAAATCCAGTAGATATTCCAAACTGTTATGCATGTCACTCTCGAAATGGTAAGGCTGCACAGATGGCTAGAGATGAAGGGCTTAAGTTCTCAGATAAAGAGTATGCATACTGGAAAACATATGCAGATGAGTCTGAGTATATGGCAAGACTTTCAGAAGCTTCTATCAATATTCTATCACTTCACGATGCACATCATGGGACTACTTTTTTAAGTCAATACAATGATAAAGCTTCTGGAAATAGACTTGGGAAAACGGGTATGGTAAACTGTACAGATTGTCATGGTGACAATGTCTCTGGAAACCTTCAAGAGCCTCGACCAACTGCAGCAGGATATAAAACTGTAAAAGCAAAAACTTTAAGTGAAGCGATTCACGGTTTTCACTTAGCAATGGTACCTATGCCTGATGGTGCTGGTAGAAGTCAAGCGTGTCAATCATGTCACCCGACACACTTCCAAAATCCTAATATGAATGATGATTCAAATCCATTCCGTGTAACAGATAGATATGGTGAGGGTCGTTTTGCTAAAGGTGACATCAGAAAATCTGGTGGTGGTTGTTATGTTCGTCGTGATGCACACTCAAATCCAAATGCAAAGCCACCTTTCTTTTTAAACAATTACGGAAAGTATCAACTGAATGAAGTTTCTATGAAAGATGAGCATGGTAATAAGTCTGAACTCAGAGGACTTTACTGTACAAACTGTCATACTAAAGTTGCACAAGCTTTCCAAAACACTGACAATATTACACATGATAGTAAGCAAGAGGGTACAACTTTAAGAAATAAATCTCTTAAAGATATTATCATAGCTATCTCTGATGGTGATGCAAAAGCATTTAATGCTATAGCCGATCCTAAAACAACTGGAAATAATGAAGTTCTTAGCTACTATACAGATCATAAATCAGCTACTTTAGTGAAAAATGCTGGAAAAGATGGACAACTTGATCTTAAACCATGGAATCACCCAACTGGTGGAAAAGTTCCATATAGTGCCGCATCTGGTGGTAATGATTGGTGGTTAGCAGCGGCTGAACCTCACTGTGCGGATTGTCATATTGCTCCATTTGTTGAGAGTGAAACGGGTGGAAAATACTTCCCAATCGATTTACCAAACAAATACTCTTTATATAGATATTCAAAAGGTCATGGAAATATCGCAT
>JALSUU010000018.1 GCA_027071075.1 Sulfurimonas sp.
CAAATACAATATATTTATCAAAAAAATTCTGGTGTTTCATCTGCACGAAATTTAGGGATAGAACATGCATCATCGGAGTGGATAGCATTTTTAGACTCTGATGATGTCTGGTTAGAAGAAAAACTTGCAAAGCAAATACTCTTTCATAAAAAAAACAGCGATATCTTGATAAGTTATACAGATGAGATTTGGAATCGAGATAACCAAGAGATTAAAATTCCTAAGAAGTTTACAAAAGTAGGGAAAGATATTTTTTTAGAAAATCTCTCTTTTTGTAATATTGCTCCCTCTTCTGTTTTGATACATAAAAAAGTGTTAGAGTCGATAGGTCTTTTTGATGAAAGTTTAGAAGTATGTGAAGATTATGATTTATGGCTTCGGATATTGCAAAAATATGAAATTGGCTTGGTAAAAGAGAAGTTGATAGTCAAATATGCTGGACATGATGACCAACTCAGTTTTAAGCATTGGGGGATGGATAGATTTCGGGTGCAGACACTGAAAAAGCTTTTACTCAGTGCTAAAAGGAATAAAAAGCGCTTGATAGAGGATGAATTACTGCAAAAACTGATAGTGTTAAAAAAAGGCGCAGTTAAATATGATAAAATAGCTTCTTTAAAACTATATAACAAAGAGATAGAATTATTACAAAGGTCAACAATGAACAAAATTAACAAATGCTTATTCCCTGCTGCTGGATATGGAACACGATTTTTACCTGCTACAAAAGCAATACCAAAAGAGATGTTACCAGTCCTTACAAAACCTCTTCTGCAGTATGGTGTGGAAGAAGCCATAGAAGCTGGAATGAATACGATGGCAATCGTTACAGGTCGTGGAAAGCGTTCTATTGAAGATCATTTTGATATCTCTTATGAGTTAGAACATCAGATAAAAGGGACATCTAAAGAGAGTTACTTAACTGAGATTCGCAATGTCATTACAAAGTGTACTTTTTCTTATACGCGACAAGTAGAGATGAAAGGGCTAGGACATGCTATCTTGACAGGGGAGACTCTCATTGGAAATGAGCCGTTTGCTGTTGTTTTAGCAGATGACCTATGTGATAATGAGGGAGAGAGTGTCTTAACTCAGATGAATGCCTTATATGAAAAGTATAAATGTTGCATCGTTGCAGTAGAAGAGATACCTAAAGAAGATAGTAACAAGTATGGTGTTATAGCAGGTGATGTTATAAAAGATACTTCTTATGTAGAGGGTTCACTCACAAGAGTAAATGACATGGTAGAAAAACCAGAGCCAGAAGATGCACCATCCAATCTAGCTATCATTGGTCGCTATATTTTAACTCCTGATATTTTTGATGTACTACGAAAAACAAAACCAGGAAAAGGTGGAGAGATACAGATAACGGATGCACTTTTAGAACAAGCTAAAATAGGGAAAGTTATTGCTTATAAGTTTGATGGAAAACGATTTGATTGTGGAAGTGTTGATGGGTTTGTAGAGGCTACAAACTATTTTTACAAAAAGAGTCACTAGTTTGAAAATTCTTTCTCTTTTACTTTTTTTTGTCTCATTACTATTTTCAGCTTCAAAACCAGATCTTTTATTGTTAAATAATTATACAAAAGATATGAATGTGACAGGCTGGTATATGAGTGAAAAACTTGATGGAGTACGAGCATACTGGAATGGTTCTGAGTTTATCTCTCGCAGTGGAAGAGTGATAGCTGCACCTGACTTTTTTACACAGGGTTTTCCAAGTAGTGAACTAGATGGAGAACTTTGGAGTAAGCGGGGTGATTTTGTAAATATTGCATCAATAGTGAATAAAAAAGTTCCAGATAGAGCTTGGAGGGAGTTAACTTTTAATGTATTTGAAGTGCCACATAAAGAGGGAGATCTTTTAAGTAGACTTAAAAGTGTGCAGAATTCTTCTTATATACGAGTGATTCAGCAGATAAAAGTGAAAGACAGAGAGGCTCTTCATAAGTTTTTAAAAGATGTTGAGAGTAAAGGGGGAGAGGGGGTTGTTGTGAGAGATGGCTCACTTCCTTACTATTATGGTCGTACTAATGATGCACTCAAAGTAAAGAGTTATGTTGATGAAGAGTGTCAAGTAGTGGGAGAACAAAAGGGTAAAGGAAAGAACAAAGGGAAAATGGGTTCTTTACTTTGTAAGATGAATAGTGGTAAAATCATTAAAATCGGAAGTGGATTTACACAAGAAGAGAGAGCAAATCCACCAAAGCAAGGAACTTTAATAACTTTTAAGTATTATGGTTTAACTTCTAAGGGAAATCCAAGATTTCCTATTTTTATAAGAAAGAGGTAAGTGTACAATGAGATATAAAGATAACTATAACCCAACAATATCAGATGAGGTGCTTTTTGATGAAATACTCAAAGAAAAAGAGCATATAGGGTATTATAACCTTGTAAATCAAGATACAAGCCACTTTAAAGAGTATGCTAAAAGTGTTCAGCATAAAGATATTGTGGTTATTGGGATTGGTGGGAGTACTCTTGGTACATACGCTATCTATAAGTTTTTAAAACACTCTAAAAATTTAGAAAAAAAGCTTTACTTTTTAGAAACAACAGACCCCATAGATATAGAGTCGAAGTTAAATGGGATAGATTTAGAAACGGCACTTTTTATAGTTATCTCAAAATCTGGCACCACGATTGAGACACTCTCTATCTTTAAATATATTCACTCTCTTGTAAAAATTGATAAAAATAACACGGTAATCATTACGGAAAATGATTCAAAGCTCAATCATTACGCGAAAATAAATGATATACAAACTTTTGAAATTCCAAAAAATGTGGGAGGAAGATTTTCTGTTTTTAGTGCAGTTGGTCTACTGCCTTTAGCTGTTGTTGGAATAGATATTGATGCACTTCTTAGAGGAGCAAAAAGGGTGAGTGACTCTTTTTTTTCAAAAGGAGAAGAGTATAAAAATATTCTTAAAAAGGCACGATTTTTTGTAGAGTATAAAAATAGGTTTAATATAAATGTAGTTTTTTCTTACTCAGCAAGGCTAGAGGGTTTTAATAAATGGTATATTCAGCTCTGGGGAGAATCTTTAGGAAAAGTAGATATAAATACTACAAGGCAAGGGTTAACACCTATAGGTATTATAGGACCTGTAGATCAGCACTCTTTTTTGCAGCTTATTATTGAGGGAAAAAGAGATAAAACGGTCACTGTTGTTAAAGTAGATGATTTTGATAAAAATTTAAAAATACCTACTGTACATTTAGAAGGCTTAGAGGAGTTAGAGTATTTACATGGTGTAGAGTTTTCTACACTCATAAATATGCAAGCGGATGCAACTATAGAGGCTATAAATGATTTGGGAGATATCCCTTGTGATGTTATCACGCTTGAGAGTGTAAGTGAAGAGTCTATATCTAGTTTAATGTATGGGTATGAACTACTTACTTCTGTTTGTGGTAAATTTATGTATATAGATACTTATAATCAACCAGGTGTTGAGAGCGGAAAAATTATCTTAAAAAAGAAATTTGAACAAAAAAAATGAGAATATAATGACAAATATAATTTTATGTGGTGGAAGTGGTACTAGACTTTGGCCTATAAGTAGAAGTCTAATGCCTAAGCAGTTTGTAAAGCTTTTTAATGAGGAGTCTCTTTTTCAGTTAACAGTTACAAGAAATGAGAAACTCTGTGATGAAAAGTTTATTGTCTCTAATAGCGAACAGTACTTTTTAGCACTTGACCAGTTAGAAGAGTTAGGAATGGAGGCAAATAGATATCTGCTTGAACCCGTTGGCAGAAACACCGCTCCTGCAATAGCTTTAGCCTGTTTAGCTTTAGATAAAGAGGAGATGGTATTAGTAACCCCTTCTGATCATCTTATAAAAGATACAAAGGTATATGAGCGTGTTGTAAAAGAGGCAGAGCTTCTTGCAAAAAAAAATAGTTTAGTGACCTTTGGTATTACTCCCTCTTTTGCAGAAACTGGATTTGGTTATATTGAAGCTGGAGAGGAGAGTATTGTCAAGGCTTTTCATGAAAAGCCAGATGCTATTACTGCACAAAAATATGTGGAAGCAGGAAATTACTACTGGAATAGTGGTATGTTTCTTTTTAAAGCAGGTGTTTTTTTAGAAGAGTTACAAAAATATTCTCCAAAAATTTATGAAAGTGCATGCAAAGCCTATAAAAATGCTCAAGAAAAAGATAATCTCATCCGAATTAAACATGAAGATATGATGGCTATTGCTGAAGATAGTATTGATTATGCTGTAATGGAAAAAAGTGAGAGAGTGAAGGTTGTTGCATCAGATATTGGATGGAGTGATTTAGGAAGTTTTGATGCACTTTATGAAGAGTTACCAAAAGATGACAATGGCAATAGTTTGAACAAGAAACACATCTCCGTTGACTCAAAAAACAATCTTATCTATGCAAAAGAGAGGGTAGTGGCTACTGTTGATGTCGATGATCTCATCATAGTAGATACTGGGGATGCTCTTTTAGTAAGTAAAAAAGGGAGCTCTCAAAAAGTAAAAAAAGTAGTTCAAGAAATCAAAAAAACGACACAACTGCATCATCTGCATCTCACTACGCATAGACCATGGGGAACATATACAGTTCTTGAAGAGACAGCTGGATATAAGATAAAAAGAATAGTTGTTAAACCAGGCAAAAGGCTCTCTCTGCAGAAACATTACCATAGAAATGAACACTGGATAGTTGTGAGTGGAACAGCTACTGTACGCGTTGGAGAAGAGATAAAACTTATCCGTCCAAATGAATCGACCTATATCAAGATGGGTGAAGTACATCGCTTAAGTAACGAGGGAGTCATACCCGTTGTTTTGATTGAAGCACAGGTTGGTGAGTATACGGGTGAAGATGATATTGTCAGACTTGATGATGATTTTGGTAGAGATGAAGATATAAAAGGATTATAATCAGTATGAAAATATTAGTAACAGGATCAGCAGGTTTCATAGGCTTTCACCTAGTAAAAAAACTTTTAGAGAGAGGGGATGAAGTAGTAGGAATAGATAATATAAATGACTACTATGATGTAAATCTTAAGTATGGAAGACTCAACGAATTAGGAATTGATAAAGAAGCTATTGTAGATAACCTTCCTATCTCTTCATCTAAATATGATGCACACCGTTTTGTTAAGGTGGATTTATCAGATAAAGAAGAGATGGATAGATTGTTTAAAAGAGAGTGTTTTGATGCTGTTATGAATTTAGCAGCACAAGCGGGAGTGAGATACTCCTTAGAAAATCCTCATGCCTATGTAGAGAGTAATATAGTGGGTTTTTTAAATATTTTAGAGGGGTGTAGAAATCATGGTGTGAAAAATTTAGCCTATGCATCTAGCTCATCAGTTTATGGACTTAATCAATCACAACCTTTTAAAACTACTGATAAAACAGAACACCAAGTAAGCCTTTATGCAGCAACGAAAAAATCGAATGAGATGATGGCACATACATATGCGCATCTCTATGGTATTCAAACAACAGGATTGAGATTTTTTACAGTCTATGGACCATGGGGAAGACCAGATATGGCGCCGATGCTTTTTACTGATGCTATTTTAAATGATAGAGCTATTAAGGTCTTTAACAATGGTAAAATGAGTAGGGATTTTACCTATATAGATGATATTGTAGATGGTATTATTAAGGTAATAGATAAGCCAGCCCAAGTAAATGAAGCATGGGATGCTAAAAACCCTGAAATATCAAGCTCCTCGGCTCCTTATAGGTTATATAACATAGGAAATAATGCGCCCTTACCTCTGATGACATTCATAGAGACAATAGAAGAAGCACTTGCTAAAAAAGCACAAAAGAATTTTATGCCTATGCAAGATGGTGATGTTGTCTCAACATATGCTGATGTAAGTGGACTTATAAATGAGTTTGCATATAAACCAGATACTAAGTTAAAAGATGGAATAGAAAAATTTGTTCTTTGGTATAAAGAGTTTTATGGAGTAAATAAAGATGCAGTATGAGGGAATTAAAAAAGAGTTATTAAAAAACCAAAAAATATGGTTAGTTACTGGTGTAGCAGGATTTATTGGTTCTAATCTTGCAGAAGAACTACTAAAACTCAATCAAAAAGTTATCTCTATAGATAATTTTGCAACTGGGCATAGATATAATTTAGAACATATTAAAAATGCAGTCTCTGATGCTCAGTGGGAGAACTTTACTTTTGTTGAGGGTGATATTACTGATTATGAGCGATGTAAAACGATAACAAAAGATGTAGATATAGTCTTGCATCAAGCGGCTCTTGGTTCTGTTCCTCGCTCTATAGATAATCCTGTTATCTCTAATGATGCAAATGTTACAGGATTTTTAAATATGCTGAGTGCTGCAAAAGAGAGTGGTGTAAAAAGATTTGTTTTTGCTTCCTCTTCATCTGTTTATGGAGATTCAAAAGAGCTTCCAAAAGTGGAGAGTAGAGTAGGAAAAGTTCTCTCTCCTTATGCAGTTACAAAGGTTGTCAATGAGCTTTATATGGAAGTCTTTCATAAATGTTATGAGTTTGAATCAATAGGACTGCGTTACTTTAATGTTTTTGGAAAGCGACAAGACCCTAATGGTGCTTATGCCGCAGTAATGCCCAAGTGGATAGCACAAATGTTGCAGGGCGAAGATGTTTACATCAATGGTGATGGGGAAACTAGTAGAGATTTTACCTACATTGATAATGTTGTTCAGATGAATATTTTAGCGGCAACAACTACAAACAAAGAAGCTTTTGCAAAAGCTTATAACACAGCAGCAGGTGGAAGAGAAACACTGAATAATCTCTATACAGCTATTGCGAATGGTTTAAAAAAAAGAGTACCTGACTTAGAGATAAAAGAACCAATCTATAGAGATTTTAGAGCAGGAGATATAAGACACTCAAATGCAAATATAGAGAGTGCAACAACACTTCTTGGGTATGAACCAACACATACGCTTGAAGAGGGTTTAGAAGAATCACTTGATTGGTATATGAGTGATTTAAAAGCTCAAATACAGTAAGGTAATCAGATGACCCATCTCAAGCAACTTGAAGCTGAAGCCATTCATATACTGCGAGAAGTTGCAGCGGAGTTCTCAAACCCAGTTATGATGTACTCGGTAGGAAAAGATTCTTCTGTAATGTTACATCTTGCTATGAAAGCTTTTGCTCCAGCAAAACCCCCTTTTCAATTTTTACATGTAGATACACTTTGGAAGTTTCATGAGATGATAGAGTTTCGTGATAAGCGTGCAGAGGAGTTGGGTTTTGATTTGGTCGTGCACTCTAATCCAGAGGGAGTAGCTATGGATATATCTCCTTTTGAACATGGGAGTAAAGTACATACTGATGTTATGAAAACAGAAGCCCTGAAACAAGTACTCAATCAAGGTGGATATGATGCAGTTATCGGTGGAGCAAGACGAGATGAAGAGAAGTCTCGTGCAAAAGAGCGTATATTTTCATTTCGAGATAAGCAACACAGATGGGACCCAAAAAATCAAAGACCAGAACTCTGGAATATTTATAATACAACCATAGCAAAAGGAGAGAGTGTAAGAGTTTTTCCTATCAGTAACTGGACAGAGTTGGATATTTGGCAATATATCTACTTAGAAGGTATTCCTATTCCTTCACTTTACTTTGCAAAAGAGCGACCTGTTGTGGAGTATGAGGGGACAAAGATACTTGTAGATGATGAGCGTATGCCAAAAGAGTTACGGGAGAAGGCAAAAATGGAAAAAGTACGCTTTAGAACACTAGGATGTTACCCCTTAACTGGGGCTATTAACTCTGAAGCAAGTACACTTCCTGAAATTATTCAAGAGATGTTGCTTTCCACAAGTTCAGAGCGAGAAGGTCGTTTGATAGATAAAGATAGTGAAGGGGCTATGGAGCGCAAAAAGATAGAGGGGTATTTCTGATGCATACAAAAAATGAGAAAATCTCTCTTGATATTGAAGCGTATTTAAAAGAGCATGAAAATAAAGATATGCTGCGTTTTTTGACTTGTGGAAGTGTTGATGATGGAAAGAGTACACTTATAGGGCGTATGCTCTATGATGCAAAAATGGTACTCGATGATCAGCTTGCATCCGTGAAGAGTGAAAGTAAAAAGTACGGCACAACAGGTCAAGAAATAGATATGGCACTTCTTGTAGATGGACTCCAAAGCGAGAGAGAGCAGGGAATTACTATTGATGTGGCATATCGATTTTTTGCAACACAAAAGAGAAAGTTCATTATAGCTGATACTCCAGGTCATGAGCAGTACACAAGAAATATGGTAACAGGTGCATCAACTGCTGATGTAGCTGTTATTTTAATTGATGCAAGAAAAGGCATACTCACACAAACAAGAAGGCATAGTTTTATAGTCTCTTTGCTTGGTATAGAACATGTAATAGTTGCTATAAATAAGATGGATTTAGTAGATTTTAGTGAAGAGACTTTTAAAAAGATAAAAGAGGAGTACTCTAAACTAGCAAGTATTTTAAAAATACAAAAGAGCTACTATATCCCTCTCAGTGCATTGAATGGCGATAATGTTGTAGAAAAAAGTGAAAATATGCCATGGTATAGAGGAAAAACTCTTTTAAATTTGTTAGATAGTATGGAAATTTCTAAAGCACAAAAAGAGGAAGATTTTAGATTCCCTGTGCAGTATGTAAACCGTCCAAATTTAGATTTTCGTGGTTTTTGTGGTACTGTGTCTTCGGGTGTTGTACATGTTGGTGATGCTGTTACTGTTTTACCCTCAGGAAAAACAACAACGGTGAAGAGTATTATTAATGCTGGTGATATTACAGAAGCTAAGAGAGATATTACAACACGAAAAGCCTCTGCATCAATGGCTATTACAATAACAACAGAAGATGAAGTTGACATTAGTCGTGGTGATATGATAGTTCACACAAAGAGTATGCCACGCGTTTCAAACTCCTTAAAAGTGATGTTAGTCTGGATGGATGAGACAGCTATGGAGATAGGTAAAAGCTATGATATAAAACGAGCAACTTCTGTAATCACGGGAGCATTTGAGCATATAAACTACAAAGTAGATGTAAACAGTTATGAGAGGGTCGAAGTTACTTGTTTGGAGTTAAATGATATAGCCTCTTGTAAAATGTTGTTAAGTCAGCCTATAGCTGCAGATAAATATAAAGAGAATCGTCTAACTGGTAGTTTTATAGTTATAGATAAAATTTCTAATAAAAGTGTCGGTGCAGGGATGATAGTAGATGTAAGTAGAAGAGATGGGGAATCCTCTGCAATAATTAAGAGAAAATATAGTGATGCAGAGAAAGCATTGAACCTTTATATAAGAGAACATTTTCCAGAGTGGGAATGTAAAGTAATCTAATGTATAAAGAGACAAATAAACGCTCTCTTATGAAGGGTATAAGTTGGAGAGTGGTGGCAACTACTACTACTATTGCCATAGTATACTTTTTTTTTGATAGATTGGATTTGGCTATTGCCGCAGGTATGGTTGAGACACTTCTTAAGGTGGGACTTTACTGGGCACATGAAAGAGTTTGGTTTAAAGTAAATTGGGGTCGAAAAAAGATAGAGCCTTTTAATCTTTGGTTTACGGGTTTGCCACTTTCAGGAAAGACAACTATTGCAGATAAAGTTTACAGTGAGTTACTAAAGTTAGATATTCCTATAGAGAGATTGGATTCTAAGGATATTCGAGACCTTGTCCCAAACATTGGTTTTAGTAGAGAAGATAGAAACCGCCATATGAAAAGGATAGGGCATCTTATAAAGACACTACAAAAGAACTCTATTGCAACTGTCGCATCATTTGTAAGTCCTTACATGGAGAGTAGAAAAGCTATACGGGAGATGGTGAAAAATACTATCGTTGTCTATGTGAAAGCTGATGTAGAGAGCTGTAAGGAGAGAGATTATAAAGGTGCGTATGCAAAAGCATTGAGTGGAGAGTACCAAAACTTCTCTGGGGTAAACGATGTGTATGAAGAACCACAACATGCAGAGATAGTTATAGAGACTCAAGAGACAAGTGTGGATGAAGCTGTAGAGAAAATAGTAAAATATATAAAGAAGAACTATGTTAAATGAAAAAGATGAAAATATACTCTGGCATACGCATCATGTGAGTAAGGATGAGAGAGCAAAAATCAAGGGACAAAAACCTTGTATACTTTGGTTCACAGGTTTAAGTGGTAGTGGAAAATCGACAATAGCAAATATGGTAGAGAGCAAACTTCATAACCTAAATAAACATACTTATTTGTTAGATGGCGATAACATTCGCTTAGGATTAAACCAAGGTCTCTCTTTTTCAGATGCAGATAGGGTTGAAAATATACGACGCATAGGAGAGGTGAGTAAGCTTTTTGTTGATGCGGGTATGATTGTACTTACTGCATTTATCTCCCCTTTTGAAGAGGATAGAAATCGTATTCGAGAGATGATGCAAGAGGGAGAATTTATAGAAGTTTATGTCGATACTCCCTTAGAAGTATGTGAAGAGCGTGATCCTAAGGGACTTTATAAAAAGGCACGAAAGGGTGAAATAGCAGAGTTTACAGGAGTCTCTTCCCCTTATGAAAAACCACAAAGAACAGAAATCCATATCCAAACAGAAAATATTAGTGTTGCAAGTGCTTCAGAAAAGGTTTTAGAGTATTTAGAAAAAAAAGGGTATTTAAGATGTTAAAAGAGATAGAGTTAGAAAAGATAGTCGCCATTGCAAAAGAAGCAGGTGATGCAATCATGGAAATTTATAAAAGAGATTTTACTATATCGTATAAGGATGATGCTTCTCCTTTAACGGAAGCGGATGTAAAAGCAAATGAAATTATATGTACGCAGTTAGAAAAACTCTATCCTAAGATACCTATAATGTCTGAAGAGAATAAACAAACACCTTATGAAGTGCGAAAAAAGTGGGAGTATTACTGGTGTATAGATCCAATAGATGGAACAAAAGAGTTTATTAAAAAAAATGATGAATTTACTGTTAATATTGCATTGATTTATAAAAGAGTTCCCGTGCTTGGTGTTGTGTATGCTCCTGCTATAGATGAGATGTACAAAGCAAAACAAGGGGAGGGTTCTTTTAAAAATGGAAAAAAACTACCACTTACTATAAATAAAAACAGAAAAGAGAAACTTTTTGTAGTAGCCTCAAAGTCTCACCTTTCAGAACAAACACAAGCGTTTATAGATGCCTTAGATAGTAAAAGTGTGGAGCAAGTATCTAAAGGGAGTTCTTTGAAACTCTGTATGGTCGCTGAGGGAGTTGCAGATATTTACCCTCGACTTGCACCCACTATGGAGTGGGATACAGCTGCCGCTCATGCTGTAGTTTTAGAGAGTGGAAAAAGAGTTTTTCAGTATGAGATAGAAGAGGAAGTTATCTATAATAAAGAAGACTTATTAAATCCATGGTTTATTGTGAAGTAGTGTAAAAAATGAGATTATCATTATTTGAAATAGAAACTATAGTTCAATTAAAAAATAAATATTTTAGTGCTGTTGATAAAATTTATCTTTTTGGAAGTAGGACAGATGATAGAAAGAGAGGTGGAGATATAGATTTATTTATTGAGTTAAACGCTGAAAATGAGAAATGCTATAATAAAAAAACAGAGTTTTTATTAGATTTACAAAAAAATCTTGGTGAACAAAAAATAGATTTGATTATTTCACAAGATAAACATAGATTGATAGAGATAGAAGCAAAAAAAGGAATAGAATTGAATTTAGATAAAATAAAACTCAAAAAGTACTTTAATGAGTGTGATAAGCATCTTCAAAGAATTGAAGAAGCTTATGGTGACATTCAAGATATCATTCCTTTAACTGTTCATCAGTATCAAAATTTGTCAAAAGATGAAGTACAGGCTATAGATCAATATTTATATAGATTTTCAAAGTTACAAGATACCTTAGGACAAAAGATTTTTAGATTAGTTTTAAATATCTACGAACCATTTGATGAACATATCTCTTTTTTGGATTTATTAAATAAATTAGAAAAAATAGATTTTTTAGAGAATACTAAAGAGTGGATCAATTTACGAGACAAAAGAAATAAAATAGCACATCAGTATGATGATGAACCTTTTGAAATGACACAGGCAATAAATGATATATTAAATCAAAAAGATATTTTAAAAGCTATTTATTTGAAAATCAAACAAAAATCTCAAAGCTATTTAAATGAATAAAAGGTTTTAGTATGAGACTTACCAAAAATGAAATAACAATGATAAAAAAAGCTTTTTATGAGACTTTTGAAGAGGGTAAGATTTCTCTCTTTGGTAGTCGTGTTGATGATAGTTTACGGGGTGGAGATATAGATTTGTATTTGGTTCCTAAAGTTAAGTTTGATGATGAAAGAGAGAGAAAAATTAAGTTCTTAATAAAACTAGATGAATACATAGGTGAACAGAAGATTGATGTTATAATTGAAAAAGATAAAAACAGACTTATAGAACAAGAAGCACTGAAGTATGGAGTTGAGTTATGAAAGATAGAGAACGGACATTTGTAGAAAAACTTCATGAGTGTAAGCAACATAAAAAGAGGTTACTAGAAGCACAAGCTAGATTAGAGTTAATTATGCCATTGGATACAGAACAGTATAATGATTTAGATGGATTGCAAGTAAGTGTGATTGATCAGATGATATTTAGATTTTCAAAGCTACAAGATACTATAGGTGAAAAAGTTTTTCCATCAATCTTAGAGTTAAATGGTAAAAGTGTCAAAAAGATGACTTTTATAGATAGGCTTAATCGCCTTGAAGAGTTGGAATTACTTTATAAAGATGAATGGATGGCTTTGAGAAAAGATAGAAATGAGATAGCACATGAATATAGCTTTAACCAAGAAGAAATAGTAGATAGTATAAATCTTATTTTTAAAAGAGTGTATGATTTACTGAAAATTTATGATGATATTTTTGCTTATTGTTTGCATCATTTTGAGTTTGTACGAAAGTCAGAAATTTTGAGATAAAAGATGAAAATTTATGAGCCTCTTTGATTTGTAAAGTGTAAACAGATACACAAAGAAATTATGCTAAAATTTCAATAAAAATAAGATAATTCAATGATGCAAAATAGCAAAATAGCAATAATAGGTCTAGGTTATGTAGGCTTACCTCTAGCCCACGCCTTCTCCTCTAGGTATAAAGTGGTAGGTTTTGATATAGCACAGTGGCGTATAGATGAACTTATTAATGGGTTTGATAGAACTTTAGAACTTAGTAAACCTCAAGTACAAGAAGCACTAGACAATGGTATGCTTTTTAGTAGAGATGTTGAAGATATCAAAGATTGTAATATTTACATAGTAACTGTACCAACCCCAATAGATAAACATAAAAAACCAGATTTAACACCACTTATAAAAGCAAGTGAAACAATAGGTAAGGTACTTAAAATAGATGATATAGTAATCTACGAGTCTACTGTATACCCCGGAGCGACAGAAGAGGAGTGTGTACCTGTTCTTGAAAAGTTCTCAAACCTTGAGTTTAATAAAGATTTTTTTTGTGGCTACTCCCCTGAAAGAATTAATCCGGGTGACAAAGAACATACCGTTACTAAAATCCTTAAAGTAACAGCAGGCTCTACTCCTGAGATAGGAAAAAAAGTAGATGCACTCTATGCTAGCATTATCACAGCAGGAACACATCTAGCACCTACTATCAAAGTAGCAGAAGCAGCGAAAGTTATAGAAAACTCCCAAAGAGATATAAATATAGCTTTTGTAAATGAACTGAGTATGATATTTAATCGTCTTAACATAGATACAAATGCTGTCCTAGAAGCGGCAGGGACAAAATGGAACTTTTTACCATTTAGACCAGGTCTTGTGGGTGGACACTGCATCGGTGTTGATCCTTATTACTTAACGCATAAAGCACAAGAGGTAGGATATAATCCTGAGATAATCTTAGCAGGAAGAAGACTTAATGATAATATGGGAATCTATGTAGCCTCTCAGGTAATAAAACTTATGATAAAAAAAGGGCATAAAATAGAGGGTGCAAAAGTAATTGTAATGGGTATAACATTTAAAGAGAACTGCCCAGACATCAGAAACTCAAGAGTAATAGATGTCATCAAAGAACTTAAAGAGTATGGATGTGATGTCCATGTAAGTGATTACTGGGCAGATGATGCAGAAGTACAAAGAGAGTATGGAATCTCTTTAGAAAAAGAGCCGAATTATGATGAGTATGAAGCTGTTGTTTTAGCTGTTGCACATGATAAGTACAAGGGTATTGTATTAAATAACTCTGAGCAAGTTGTTTATGATATTAAGTCTGTTTTAGATAGTGCTGATGCTAGATTATAAGTTAAATATATAAAGGGAAGTAGATGTATAAAATTGCAATAGCAGGAACAGGGTATGTAGGTTTATCTAATGGTGTCTTACTCTCTCAACATAATGAAGTAGTAGCTTTGGATATTATTTCAGAAAAAGTGGATATGATAAACAAGGGAATTTCCCCAATAGAAGATAAGGATATAAGCGAGTATCTCCAAAATAAAAAGTTAAATTTCAAAGCTACTTTGGATAAACAAGAGGCATATAATGGTGCTGATTTTGTCATTATCTCAACACCGACTGATTATGATGAAGAGAGTAACTACTTTAATACCTCTTTAGTAGAGCTTGTGATAAAAGATGTATTAGAGATAAATCCAGATACAACTATGGT
>JALSUU010000019.1 GCA_027071075.1 Sulfurimonas sp.
TTGTTTAAATGCATGATATATTTGGGTATCTTGATCTGTCATGTTAGATATGTCTGTAGTAGAGACAACCCAACCATCGTTTATCTGTTTTACAGTTATAGACTCAGAACCGTTACAGAAGTGCGCCTCATAAACAAAGCCCTCTTTTGCATCTACCTTAATATCACTTTTTTGAGTCCAAATATCCTCTATAGGTCTATCGGAAAATTGTATATACCCCTCATACCCTTTAAGTGAGTTTATGTAAGTTTCTATCTCTAGTTTATTCTTTTTCATACTATTTCTCCATCTTTTAACAACTCTCCAACAAACACGCCATGCCCTTTTGTAGTCATACCACCTAGAGGTAACATTCCCGTTGTGATATCTTGAAGTGCTTTTTCGAAGGCTTTTTTCTCCTTGTCTTCAACTTCTTTCTCTAAAAGTATCTCTATCTCCCACTCATCTTTTTGAGCGATGGTTTTTTCTTGGAAGAGTGCGCCATCTTTGGCTCCACCCGTGAAGCGGTCTATAGCTACATGGTCAAAGATTTTTGTCTCTTTTTTGTCCTTTTTGAAGCAGTCACTAAAAATAACTTTGCCTTTTTTACCTGTTTTTGTTTCAGACTCTTTAGCACTCCCAAAAATTGCTTCAATAGTCTTAATCACACTTTTATCTTCTATGGTGTTTCCTACTAAAGAGTTGTAATGAAAGGTTGTTCTATGGGCAATAGCCCCTTTTATACTACTTGCAGGCAGTAAGATTTGTTTGTCACTTAACTTTTGTGCATTATAATCTACTACACTCTCATAAACGGGCGTTGCATCTGCTGCATCATCTCCAAAACCACTACCAAATAGAAAAAAGTCCTCTGGTGTGAGTTTTAGAGTGTATCTTATATGAGTTTGTGAATCTTTACTCTCTACTTTATACTCTGTTGTAAGTTGATGGTTGAGAGAACTTGAGTAACTTCCATAATCGTCTAAGTTGAAAGTATCCGTTTTTATACTTAGAATTTTCATCTTACCAAAACCTTTGCTACTCCCTCCACCAACTCTAAAGGATGCACTTGAGAGTAGATCTAAAATCATTTTAAAGTTTTGAGCATCATCTATCATCTCTATGCTAAACTTAAAACGAGCTCCCTTATAAAGAACTTCTTCATCAAACTTTGCATGCTCTTTTACTACACCTTTATCAGACATGGCAGTATGCTCACGAATTGGTAATATATCGAAGAGCTTTAAAAATGATGTTTTATCTTGAAGTAAGCCCTCATTAACTTGCATATTTTCATCTAAGAGTAGTGCATTTGAAAAGATAACTTTTGAGCCATTCTCTTTTCCAAAAACTTCATCTCTTAATTTTTCATCAAAATCTTTTCTTAATACTCCAGCTAAAGAAGTTCCAAGTATCATAGGGAGACCATTCCAATCTCTCTGGATTGGACTATCTTGGAGAAAATCACTTGCATTAGAACCTACTTTTAAAGGAGTGTCAGCCTCTATGATTATGTGTGCAATTTGTCTAGTTTTCATCTTTTTTCTCCTCTTGAGACTCTTTTACTTTTGGCATCTGCATAGAGAGAAGTTTGGTGAACTCTCTTGGGTTTTTACTTCTTTTGATGGCTTCTAAAAGTGTTGTAGCTTTTGAACCTTTCCATTTTTCTTCTGCTATGCCATGAGAGATATACTCTTTAACACTCTCATAAATATCCTCTTCACCCGCACATTTACTTCTTATAGTTCCCCACTGAGAATTCATCTTTTGTGAGTAGAGTGATTTATACTCTTGTATAAAATTATGAACTTCATTTGATAGGTCAAGTTTTTCTTGTTTTGTATTTTTTCTTTTTTGTAAAAAGAGTGCTGTATCATCTGTCAGTTTTACAGCATCTTTTTTTACTTTCTCTTTTTTAGACTCTATGAAGCTAAATCTATTTGCTTCTAAAAAAGATGGGTTTATGAGTAGTTCTCCAAAGCCTTCACTTAAATATGAACCAACACCATTTTTTAAACTATCTAGCTGTGTTTTGGAGATATTATTTAGAACAATTACGCTTCCTTTGTTGATGCAGACTCTCTCATAATCTTTTGTTTTTCGTACACCATTGTATGGCGTAAAAGTTGCAGTTCGCATCTGTGACTTCTCATAAACAATATTTTCTTCTTTGAGACCCTCACATAGGTACTTCAATTCATAAGAAGGATTTCCATCCTCATTCACAAGAGAGAGACGACTCTTTACATAGAGAACAACTTCTTCTTTAAGTTCACTGTTTTGGATCTCTTCATTCTCTCCAACAAGAAAGATCTTTACCTCTCCATACTCTGCTGACTTTGACTTCCCTAATCTTTTGATGCCAATAAGGTTTGTTTTTACTCTCTCTAAATCATTTGGCGTTATACCATCATACTTTAGAGTAAACTGCCATGTAGTTCCACTTCTCATAGCAGAGTAGCCAAACATTCTTCTATTCTCTTTATTATAAGCTGACTTTTGAGAGTAGTTGTACTCTATGAAGCTTATCTCTTTGTCTTTTGTGATGTAGCCATTTCTAAACTGCTTAAGTTGGTCTAGTTTAGAAAAATCCTCTATGAGTTGGTTAAACACTTGCTCACTCTCACTCTTTTTATGGAAAAAAGAGAGTGGCATTTTATAGGTTTGTTTTCCATTATTTAGTATAGTTGCGTCCCCAAAACGCAACTTACCACTATGAAAAACATCAAAACTATTTTCATACTCTTTGTACTCCTTGGCAGCCATACCTAAAAAGTTACTTCCTGCTATGAAGTCTAACTGAGTTATGTTCCCCTCCGTGTTTGAAGTAGCAGGTAAAACAATGTCACTTAAAAACTCTACTTGAAAAATCAACTCTTGCATTATCTTCTCTCCTCTACACTAAACTCACAACGACCTAATCCACGGTTACGGTTTAATCCCATTCGCTTTATAAGAGCAAATGCTTTTATCATATCTGTTGCCAACTCATCTGCTACATCTCGAACTTCACCATGCAGGGAGAGCGGTACCACTACTTCTATCTCTCTTAAAGAGTTATCAACGGCAATACCATCATTATCTATCTCTGTTGAAGCTATGATGTCATAGAGGTTATCTTCTAGTTGATTTGAGATTATCTCTCTTTGAAGCTTTTTTTCAACTACAGCATTTGTAAAATAGCAAGCGTGAAGATTGGCTATCTCTTTTTCACCTCGCACATCTTCCAGCATCTCTCTAAGTAAGCCTTTTATAGTCTTTCCACTTGCATAGGGGAGAGTATTTTCATCTTTTACCACTGTGCTATCAAGTTTTGCACCAGCGCTGAGTCCAGAACTAAGATGCCAGTAGTCGAAAAATTTAAGTTCATATTTGAGTCTCATTACTTTGCCTCCGTGATTGAAAGTATTTGTAGTATGTCGTAGATAGGAGTCTTTCTATATCCATCTTTTTTTACAATAAGCTCTTGTGATGATAATTTTTGATTAAAGTTTTTCAAGTTTTTATCCATAATACAAGTATTCCATTTTCCACTTTGCTCTACAATATCGTTTATTCTATCTAGTAAATTATTTGCATAGTTTTCACTTTTGTAGAGTTCACTTAACCAGTTTCGTAATCTACTTATTGGGCTACCCTCACATCTATAAGCTTCAATAGTGATAAATAAATCTTTAATGAGTGCTTGATTTGGCTCATTTAGATAATAAGCTCCAAAATCAACTCTGACTTCATTTTTGTCATTTTTTGAATATTTATCACTTTTAATTGTAAGTTCATCCTCTACAAACTTATCCCATGTTTGAAAATTAGAACTCTGTATATTATGGAACATAAGAGCAGAGGATTTTCTCTCTGAATGATTTTTAGCAACACCACAAAGCTCTTCAGCTAAAGAGACAGCATAGTGGAAAGGGTACTTCTCATTTGTGTAGGCTATTCCTGCACATGCTGTAAGTTTTGAGCCAATTTTAGCTTCTGTCTCCTCTTCAAAATACTCCAAATACTCTTTAGTAAAAAGAAGTGCATCATTAGCATTACATATAACAGTGACATCATCACCACCTAAAATAATCTCTCTTACCTGCTTCTCTTGTTTTGCTTTTTTAAAGGCTTCTTCTGTTGCAGTTTCTAGATTGACAGAAAATGTACTGAGTGGAGTTTTTAGATTTCTTACTATCTCACCTAAAGCATTTCCATCTATATGAATCACTGC
>JALSUU010000020.1:0-2305 GCA_027071075.1 Sulfurimonas sp.
TTTTCTAACAGTTTTGCTAACTCTAACTCTTCAAGGTCTCCCTCTCCATCTAAAATCTCATAACAAGACTTTAAATCATCAACTTCATAATACTTTTGGAGTTTTTTTACTGCTTTTATATCACGGTAGAGATCTTGAAGTTCCTCTTTAAGTTCTGGGACATTTAAAAGTTTTTTTATCTCTTCTACTGCATCATCTGTTCTGAGGTGGTTGATAAATCTTCTTATCTTTTTGAGACTCATCTGCAAAAACTTTTCTAACTCCAAGTAACTTGGAATCTGTGCAAAATTTTCGTTGGTTTTGAGTAGTTGGCTTACAAGGGCATACTCTTTTTCGGTGATAGCTTTTAAAAACTTTATAAAATTTTCGTTCTCTTTTAGCACTAAGTTTAAGATAGACCGCTTCGATATAACGGTAGCATAGGGAGATAAAATCTCTTTTGCCACATCAGTTCGTCCCATAAGAATCTGTTTTTGGGCATAGGTAAAGATATCTTTAAAACCCTCATCCATTTTTTTATAGTGTCTTGTGTACTTTAGAGCAGGGTACTTCTCCGCCATTGCATAAGCAAGGGCATACTTTTTATCTAAACAGAGAGTTTGAAATCTTGGATAATACTCAAAGGCTTTAAAAATTGCACTAATGTCATCTTTTTTACTCTTGATATCACTAAAACTCTTTAGTAGTTTACGCGCCTCTTTTGCGTTTGCGTTTATAAGTGCATCAATAGCTTTTGTATACTGCTTTTCATACATAACTTCGACTCGTTTATGCTCTCTTGTTCCTTGGAGCATAGGGTCTGACTCTATAAGCTCATAGGCTTTATCAAGAGAGTTATGAAGTATGAAAGATTTAAGATGTTCACTTGTTGGAAGTGTCACTTTTATCACTTCTCGTGAAGCTAGAACAACGAAAAGTTGTTTATCTAGGCTGAGTTGTAGATGGGAGACATCCTCTTTAAAAGAGAGATAGGAGGTAGAGGCTATTTTTGCTTGTGTGATATCTATAAGGATGAGTTTTTCTGAAGCACCACTCACCATAATAAAGTTTTTATTTGGCATCAAGACAATAGAATGAATCTCATTAAAAGGGGTTGTTATACTTTTTGTTTGTGAGTATTTTTTGAGTGTATGAATCTTAATGACACCATCAGAACTCCCACTCACTAATCGCTCTTTATCTAAAAAACAGAGGGTGTTGATGCGGACTTTTGAGGCATTTATATTGTAGCGTTTTGTATAGGAGTTCATCTGTAAGATAGTGATAACACCACCATAACCACTTACCGCAAAGATATTTTCAAAAAAAGCAAAACTACTCACATAGTTGTTCTTGAGCTTTTTGATAGGAACTATGCTATTTTTACCAAAGGAGCAGAGTCGTGAGAGGTGAGAGCGCCCATCATATCTGTACTGCATCACCCGTCCATTTTTTGTGCCAGTGATAATATATTTTGTTTGTGGCACAAAACCTATAAGCGTAATAGCTCCTTCATAGGTTTTTATAGTTTGGATAAGGAGTTTTGTTTGGGTATCCACAATGAAAAGTGTAGTGCCATTTGCAAAGGCTAAAAGTGAGGCATCAAGGCTAAAAGCTATAGCAGTTGTGTTGTAACTGAGTTGTTCTAAGGAGATGATTTGAAGGGTGTCGCAGGCTTCAAGGGAGAGAATTTTTACTCCATGAAGCTCACTGCAAAGGGCTAGAGAGTTATTTTTTAAAATAGAGAAGGCTTTTATATCTGAACGCGTTTTGAGGCACTCTGTTTTAGAAAACATAAACTAGTTATTCTTTAAAATCTACCCGTAAGCATAAGATACTTATACATTGGTTTTAACATATACAGATCAAACGCCCACCATATCCATCGTGGCTTATCAAAGGCTAAAGGAAGAGTAGGCGCTGGTCCATCATAGTTAAATTCAGCCATGATGATTTTTCCATACTCTGTTTTGATAGGACAAACAGTATAGCCATCAAAAGAAGCTTTTAGTTTTTTACCCTGCATCACTGAGAGGAGATTCTCTGTTAAGATAGGTCCATGGTGACGCGCAGATCCACCAGTTTTTCCCATAGGTATGCCACAAATATCACCAATACCAAAGACATTTTTATACTTTTTGTGCTGGAGGCTATGTTTATCAACTTCTAACCAACCAGATTTTCCAACAAGAGCAGAGTTTTTCACTGCATCAGGTGGACTCATAGGGGGAACAACATGAATAAAGTCATAATCCATTACAATAGTTTCTGTTTTACTCACCATCTCAGTAGTATCAAAATCTGCATCGTACTCAGCTACTTCATA
>JALSUU010000020.1:2405-4190 GCA_027071075.1 Sulfurimonas sp.
ACTTGACCTGGTTGGTAAAGATGTACTTCATTTGGAGCGATGATAGTTATATCTGGATTTTTGATAGCGCGTTGTAAGCGAGAGAGTGCCATAATAGCCCCAGCTCCACCACCAACAATTACAATCTTCCCTTTAACATCTTCACTAGCCTCAGCGATGCTACTCCCAGCAGTTGAAGCAAGAACACTCGCAGCAATAGGAGAGATTCCCATAAGTTTGATTGCATCACGACGAGAGAGATGAGTTGTTAACTTGTTTTTGTTAAATGGATTCTGATTTTGCATTTATTGCCTTTGAGTCATATTGTTATATTTTACTTGTTTATTACTTAATAAATCTTGTTACAGAGCAGTTGGGCAGAAACTCTTCCATTAAATTCGTTTTTCCCGACACTATAACTACAAGTTATCTTTCTATCATCTGGCATCTCAAAGATTGTACGAAAGGCGATGATGGTAACAGTCTCTCTTTGGTGAGGGTATTGTCTCACTTCGATGCGAGAGTGTGATTTGTCTGCACCCATCAGTTTTATGCTAACAACCTCTGCCTCTTTGAGTAGAAAAGTTGGTTTCTGATTTGCTTCACCAAAGGGCTCAAAAGAGTCTAAAATATTTAAAAGACCAAGGTCAATATCTTCAGTCTCTAGTATACCACTCACCTCTGTTTTAGGTATAAAGTCTTTAGGGTCTAACTTGAGAGCAGAGCGGTTAATCGCTTCTCTAAAGGCATCAATATTTTGCACTTCTACTCCAAGTCCAGCAGCCATTTTATGCCCACCAAACTTTGTAAGAAATGACTCGTTTTCTTTGATGAGTTCATAGATACTTACATCACCAATACTTCTAGCACTCCCTTTAGCAACTCCATCTTTTATGCTTAAAACAATAGCAGGTTTAGAGAACTTATCTACAAGTCGTGCTGCAACAATTCCCACAACACCCTCATGCCAACCCTCACCACTTACAACTATAACACTATCACTCTCATTAACTTCTAAGATTGCTGCTTTTGTAGTTTCTGCCTCTGTCTCTTTGCGTAAATCATTAAGTTTTCCAAGGAGTTCAAACTGTTTGTAGGCTATCTCAGTTGTTGGTGCTGTGAAAAAATCAAGAGCGATTGATGCATCTTCTAGTCTTCCTGCAGAGTTGAGGCGCGGGGCTATCATAAAAGCGATATCTTCACTTGTAATGCTAGATTTGTTTAAAAAATCTCTGATGATGATTGAGGCAGGACGAGAAGAGTGCATCAAGAGTTTTAAGCCCTCTTTTACAAGTGTACGGTTTATATCTATAAGTGGCATAATATCTGCGATGATGGCGATAGCTAAGATATCTAAAAACTGTTTCATATCTATTGTCAAACCAAGCTCTTTTTTCACTAAGGCAAGTAGAAGCCAAGCGACTTGTGCTCCACAAATCTCTTTAAATGGGTACTCACAAGCATCCAGTTTTGGATCTACAATGAAGAGTGCCTCAGGCAAAATCTCTGAGGGAGTATGGTGGTCTGTGATGATCAGTTCTATATCTCGCTCTTTACAAATTTTAGCTGCCTCAATAGCTGAAATACCATTGTCTACAGTGATGACTAAATCTGCATCGACTCTTTGTAAAATATTTGGACTTACTCCATAACCATCTCTAAAACGGTTAGGAATGATAGCCTCAAGCGGATAGGGAATCTGTTTAAAAAACTCTACCATGATGGCAGTGGAACTTACCCCATCAACATCATAATCACCCACTAAGGTTATCTTTTTCTTTTCACGAATTGCAGTAGCTATTTTTT
>JALSUU010000021.1 GCA_027071075.1 Sulfurimonas sp.
TGTTATGCCAAGGGAGAAAGCTTTTCTTTTTTTGAAGAGTTTAGATTTGGCTTATGTGATTTTAGATATAAATAGAGAGTTATATATCAGTAAAAATATAGAATCATATGTGAAGAATTTAAACTTAAATTATGCAATAAAATAGGAAAAAAATTCCATGTTTAAAAAACAGAAAATACGCACTAATATTATTATGATATTTCTCTTTTTACTAGCCTTAATATCTTTTGCTTTAATCTTTACGCAGTTCTATTTTAGTAGAAAATTAGCAGTGGAAGCTACAACAAAAACCTTTACTTTAATCGGAAAAAATATATCGCAAAAGATTCTTCAAAATAACCACGAAATAGAAAATATTTTAAAAGCTAATATTTCAAATACACATCTAAAAGAAAAAATAAGTTTTAACTCGCAACATACAGCAGTTACTGACTTGATTCAAATTATGAGTATAAAACAAGGTGTATATTCCTGTTATTTTACACATCCTGATGGAAGTTTTTTAGAAGTCATCAATATGAGTAGATATAAAGGTATCTCACATATACAAAATATACCAAAGAAAACGCAGTGGATTGTTGCTGTACATATGAAAGAGAAGGTAAAATATACTTTTTTAAGTAGTTTACAGAAAAAGATATCTTCCATAGAGACAACACAAGCATTTACCCCTTTTCGTCGTCCTTGGTATAAAGAAGCTATAGAATCCGATGATGTTGTGATGACTGAGCCTTACCTTTTTCATAGTGTTGGAGAGATGGGGATTACTTTTGCTTTAAAAATAGATAAAAAAGGGAGTGTCTTTGGAATCGATTATAGCCTAAAAACGCTTGATGATTTTTTGAGTTTACAGAAGTTTGATGGAAGGGAAGAGATTTTTTTGTTTAATAAATATGGCGAAAAGATTGCTTCTTCAAGACAAAATAAGAAGAAAGTAAATTCTATTTTACTTGAAGCTGTCATTACTGAAAACAGTAGTGTTATTGAGTTTGAAACTACAACAAACAACTATCTTTTAAAGTATATAAAAATCTATAAAAATCTCTATTTAGGCATAAAAGTTGATAGTGCTGTACTTTTTAAACCCTATAATGAGCGTTTAAAATATTCTCTTTTGATTTCGCTTCTTTTGGTACTTTTAAGTATTCCAATAATATATTTTGCAACAGGAATTATAGTCAAGCCAATAAGAGCATTGATTAGAGAAAATGAAGATGTTAAAAATCGTCGCTTTAAAAAGGTGGAAAAAATTGAGACAAATATAGTAGAGTTTATAGAACTCTCAGACTCTTTAGTAAGTATGTCTCATAGTATTTATGCGTATCAAAAATCTCAGGAGGAGCTTTTAAACTCTATTATTAAGTTAATAGCAGAGGCTGTTGATGCTAAATCTCCTTATACGGGTGGGCATTGTGAACGAGTGCCTCAAATAGCGCAAATGTTAGTGCAAAAAGCAAGTGAGTCTAATGAGGGGATATTTAAAGAGTTCTCTTTAGAGAGTGATGATGCAAAAAGAGAGTTTGAAATAGGGGCATGGTTACATGACTGTGGTAAGGTTACTACCCCTGAGTATGTGGTCAATAAGTCTACAAAGTTAGAAACTATAAACGATAGGATTCATGAAATTCGTACTCGTTTTGAAGTGCTTTACAGAGATGCAGAGATTACTTACTTAAAGGCGCAACT
This sequence comes from Sulfurimonas sp., assembly GCA_027071075.1. Taxonomy (GTDB): domain Bacteria; phylum Campylobacterota; class Campylobacteria; order Campylobacterales; family Sulfurimonadaceae; genus Sulfurimonas. Next base: position 1,687 of record JALSUU010000021.1, read on the forward strand.
TAATGGTTTAGATAAGCAAGAAGCCTTGACTACTTTAAAGGCTAGAAAGAAGCAACTTATAGATGATTTTGCATTTGTTGCTAAGGCAAATATTGGTGGTGAGTTTATGAGTCCTGAGAAACAACAGCGTATTAAAAATATAGCTACACAAGAGTGGACAAGACACTTTGATGACTCTCTTGGTTTGGGTGAGGTAGAAATACTACGATATAGTAAAGAAAATGCTCACTCTCTTCCAGCAAAAGAGTATCTTTTGAGCGATAAAAAACAGCATATTGTAAAACGCGAAAATTTTGACTATGAGAAGTATGAAAGGGAAGGCTTTAAAGAAGAAGTTCCAGAGTATCTTTATAACTATGGAGAAGTTTATAATCTCTGCATCGAAAAGGGAACATTAACTTCAGAAGAGCGATATAAAATAGATGAGCATGTGATTATGACAATTAAGATGCTTGAAAAAATCCCTTTTCCAGCACAAATGACTAAAATTCCAGAGTATGCAGGGACACACCATGAAACACTTATAGGCACTGGATATCCAAGAAAACTCACAAAAGAGCAACTCTCGATACCCTCAAGAATTATGGCTGTGGCAGATGTTTTTGAAGCTTTAACTGCATCAGATAGACCCTATAAAAAAGCAAAAACACTCTCAGAGTCCATTAAGATACTCTCCTCTATGGTCAAAGATGAACACCTTGATGCAGATATCTTTAAACTATTTCTCAAGAGTGATCTGCATAATGTCTATGCAAAGCAGTTTTTAAAACCTGAACAAATTGATGCCGTGGATATTTCTGAGTATTTTTAAAAAGCAATTCAATGATATTTAATCTCTAAGAAGATATTATATACGATACATTGTTTCTTGAAAATTGTGCTGAAATAGAGAAAAATGATATGAGATACACTAGGATGATGATTTGGAATTTTTTAAAGGTTTGCTATGTATGATTTTACCAAAGCTATAGAAATAGCAACAAATGTTTACTGGGTAGGTCTTTATGTGGAAGATGATCCTTTTGAGTGTCATACTTATCTCATTGTAGATGGAGATGAGTCGATTCTCATAGATCCTGGATCTATGTTAGAGTTTGAGGGTGTGAAGCAGAAGATAGAGACTCTTATAGATTTAAGTTCTATTAAGTACCTTGTGGCACATCATCAAGACCCTGATGTCTGTGCCAACATACCTGCATTTGAAAAAGCTATAAAGAGAGATGACTTATTTGTTATTACACACTCTCGTAGTATGGCACTTATTAAACATTATGGTATTTATTCTAAATATTATATCATCGAAGAACATGATTTTCGTCTTCAAACAAAAAATTATGGACTTACCTTTCTAACTACTCCCTATGCACATGCTCCTGGAGCCTTTGTAACTTACTTAAAAGAGGAGAAAGTTCTTTTTAGCAGTGATATCTTTGGTGGAGTAGGAGGGAACTGGCACTTCTATGCAGATGAGAGCTACTTTGAGGAGATAAAAAGTTTTCATGAGAGTTATATGCCTTCTCAGGATATACTTAACTTTTCACTAGAGAAGATAGAAGAACTAACTCTTAACCTCATTGCTCCCCAACATGGTTCTCTAATACAAAAAGAGTATATCACTCCTATTATGGAGGAGTTGAAAAATTTAAAGTGTGGGCTCTATATTGATGAAACATATTATAAGTCTCTTGTGCATCAAAATAATCTTTTAAAAGAGAAAGAAAAGAGAGAGAAGATGCTTACTCAAAAGTTAGAGATGATGATGGATTTACAAGAAAATATCATTGCTATTACTAATGGTGAAAAACTAAAGTATATAAATAAAGCTTTTTTTGAATTTGCTAAATATGAAACTCTCGATGAATTTTTAAAAGAACATTTTTGTATTTGTGATTTGTTTATAGATTTGGAGGGAGAGAAGTATTTAAAATCGAACTATCCACTCAAAGGTTATACTTGGATTGAGCATCTTGTAGAAAATCCAGAAAAAGAGTTTTTTGCCGTGATGAAGAATAAATATGGAATAAGTACACTTTTTAAAGTAACACTCAATCAATTTTCCTTGAGTGAAACGGAGGATTTTTTGGTTACTTTTCAAAATATTACTCCCTATATCAAAAATATGGATTTTGTTAATATTCTCTCAAACATGAATGATATCTTTTTCTCTATTGCTGGTATAGATGGTAAGATTTTAAATTTAAGTGCCTCTTTGATAAAAAAGTTAAAGATAAAAGATTTTACTCCATCTGTCTATTCAGTATTTGATTTTTTTGAGACAGACGATTTGATTATAGTGGAGCGACATATTGCTAATAATGATGTAACACCCTATGAGGTCAATATCAATTATAACAATGTAGTTATTCCTGTCCTCGTGCAAGGATACTATGGTGTTATTGGGGAAACACCTGTGAGAGTAGCTATTTTAGTTGATTTGAGTGAAAAGAAAAAAATAGAAGCAGAATCTCAACAAAAAGATTTAATGTTACTCTCCCAAGCAAAAATGGCACAAATGGGTGAGATGGTAAGTATGATAGCCCACCAGTGGAGGCAACCACTCAATGCTATTAGTGCTGCAAGTATAAAATCTGTGATGCAGAGTGAACTTGGAATATTAGAAGAGAACGAGTTTAGAGATACTCAGGAGTTTATCCAAAATCAGTGTCAAAAGATGTCAGGTGTCATTGATACATTCATGAATTACTCAAAAAATAGTGCAAAAGAGGAAGAATTTCTAATAGATGCTGTTTTTAATGTGATAGTAGATTTAGTTAAGGTACAATTTGAATCACATGGTATTGAAATTAGTTTTAAATATGATAAAACATTAAAACTTTATGGTGATAAAAATATGCTAGAACAGGTTCTTATAAATCTTTTAATCAATGCTAAAGATGCTTATATAGAAGCAGAAAATAGTGAACATAAATCTATTGATATTAAAGTAACAGATGCTCCAACTATTGAGATTAGTGATGGGGCAGGTGGCATTTCTAGTGAGGTTGCTCAGAACATATTTACACCTTACTTTACGACAAAAGAGCAAGGAAAAGGGACAGGACTTGGTCTCTACATGAGTCAACGAATTATGAGAGAGCATTTTAGTGGTAATCTTTTTTATGAAGAGATACCAAATGGATCAAAATTTATTCTTGACTTTAGAAGTAAAAATGGGGGGGGGAAGTAATAGATGGAGATTAACATAAAAGAGTTAGTAAAGCAAACAAAAGAAATACGAGTTCTTTATGTGGAAGATGAAGAGAGTGTAAGAGAGCAGACTACGATGATACTTGGTATGATTTTTGACCATGTGGATGTGGCCTTTGATGGAGAAGATGGTTGGCAAAAGTATCAAAATAGTTCTTATGATATTGTTTTTACCGATATTAGTATGCCACGGATGAATGGTTTAGAACTCTCTAAAAAGATAAAAGCAGAAGATACTTTTCAGATGATAGTGATTATTTCAGCTTACAATACTGCTGACTATCTTCTTGAAGCGATTGAGATTGGGGTAGATGGATTTATATTAAAACCGATTAAGATTGATAAAATAGTGTTAACTATAAAGAAGTTAGTGGATTCCATCTTATCTAAGCAAATTATGCACTCTTATCGAGAAAACCTTGAAAAAGAGGTGATTGAAAAAACTCGTATTATTCAAGAACAGGCTGTAACTGATAGTTTAACAGGTCTGCAAAATCGTTTTGCTTTAAATAAATATTTAGAGAATATTAAAGAGGCTCATATTTTAATTATCATCAATATTGATAATTTTGATAGTATTAATACAGTGTATGGATATGAGAATGGCAATTTTGTTATCTCCTCACTCGCAAATATATTATCAAAAAATATGTTAAAAAAAGCGAGTTTGTACTATCTTGGGCATGATGAATTTGGAATTTTGTGTGATGGAAGTTGTGGGAAAGATGCAGTAGAGAGCTACGCAAAAGAGTTGCAATCTCTGATGCAACAATCAACAATCACTCTAAATGGAAACTCTTTGAAAGGTACAGTCACAATTGCCATCGCTATAGGAGAGAAAAATCTCTTTAAGCATGCTCATATGGCACTGAAAGAGGGAAAAAAAGAGGGAAAAAATCGCATTAAATTTTATGATAAAAATTTGAAAATTGAGAAGCTCCAGTCAAGAATACAGGAGTTTAGTCCTATCTTAAGGAATGCGATTGATTTAGACAATATTGTGCCTTATTTTCAACCTATTGTAGATAACAAAACTAAAGAAATTCATAAGTATGAATGTTTAGCCCGTATAGTTTGTGATGATGAAGTATTTTCTCCCTTCTATTTTATAGATATAGCAGAGATGATAGGATTGTTACCTGAGATTACAAGAGTTATTATTGATAAAGCTTTTCAGAAATTTCAAAATAATAGACACACCTTTTCTATAAATATCACAGAGATAGATTTGAATGATAACTATCTTAAAGAGTACTTTTTAGAAAAACTCCAAGAGTACTCAATAGACCCTTCTCGTGTAATTTTAGAGGTTTTAGAGGGAATCAGTACAACAGGAGTAGAGGAGTCACTCAAACAGCTTAATACACTCCGAGAGCTTGGTTTCTCCATAGCTATTGATGATTTTGGAGCAGAAAACTCAAACTTTGCGAGAGTGAATGCAATGAAAGTTGATTTTATAAAGATTGATGGTAGTTTTGTGAAAAATATTGCTACGGATGAAAAGTCATATGCTATCGTAAAAAGTATTACAGAGTTCTCTAAAAGTATTGGAGCCAAGGTAATTGCCGAGTATGTGCATAACCAAGAGGTCCAAAATCTTGTAGAAAAACTAGATATTGAGTATTCGCAAGGGTACTATTTTTCAGAACCAAAACCGGAGTTGGTAGATGAAGACATATATTTATGAAAGTAAAGATAAAAATTTAGAAGAACTCTTTGCAACTGAATATGATGAGATTTCTGAATATGATTCGATACTTATTCAAGTTTTCTCTGGAGAAGAGAAAGAAAAATTTCAAGAGTTACTTTCATCTTTAAAAAAAATGTTTCCAAGGGCTACTCTTATCGCATCATCAACAGATGGGGAGATACATAATGATAAGGTTCTCTCAAAAAGCAGTATTGTCTCTATCTCTTTGTTTGATGCTACAGAGGTAAAAATTGCCTATAGTGATGAGAGTGAGAGTTTTCTTATGGGAGAGAGGCTTGCAAAAAAACTAGTAACACCAAGAACGAAACTCTTAATTGCCTTTGCCGATGGAATTTTATGCAATGGGGAAGAGTTTTTAAATGGTGTCTTTTCTGTTGCTGCTGATGTGAAAGTAGCTGGTGGCCTCTCTGGTGATAATGCAAAGTTTGAAAACTGTTATATAGGCTGTGATGATAGCTTCTATGAAAGAGGTGCTGTAGCAGTTGCTCTTGATTCTGATATTTTACAAGTAGAGAGTTTTTATGATTTTGGTTGGACAAAAATAGGTGTAGCCCATACGATAACACACTCTGATAAGAATAGAGTATATACTATAGATGGTATGCCAGCTGTAGATTTTTATAAAAAGTATTTAGGTGAAAATATAGCTGCATCACTTCCTGTAACAGGTGTTGAGTTTCCTCTTATTATTCAAAAAAATAGTATCGATATTGCTCGAGCAGTTTTGCACAAATATGATGATGGTAGTTTAAGTTTTGCAGGAAATGTTATGGAAGGCATACAAGTTTATCTAGGTGTAGGTGATAAAAATAAAATTATGCAGTACCATCTAGGACATAAGACCTTAGCTGTTGAGAGTTTTTATATTTACTCCTGTATGGCGCGTAGAAGATTTTTGAATAAATTGATTGAAGAGGAGTTAAAACCATTTGCTCATTTAGCACCAGTAAGTGGGTTTTTTACTTATGGAGAGTTTTATACAGATGCAAAACCAGAGCTTTTAAATCAAACTTTAACGGCTGTATCACTCTCTGAATCAACACAAACAAAAATGATAGTAGAAGAAACAGTTCAAGAAGATGATAAATCTCGTTCTGCTACTCTCTCCGCACTTATGCATATTTTGTCAGTGACTACAGAGGAGCTGCACCAGGAGAGTAAGTATCTAGAGAGTTTACAAGAGCAGGTTGCAGCACAAAAAAATAGTTTTGAACTCATTCAGGAGTTAGCACACTTGGGGAGTTGGGAGCTAGACTTAAAAAGTGGAAAAATCACTTGGTCCGAGGAGTCTTTTAAAATCTATCAAAGAGATCCTGCTCTTGGCTCTCCAACTTATTTAGAATTTATAAATATGATTATGGAAGAGGATAGAAAAAAACTGACAGATATTCAAAAAACTTTAAATGATGGAAAGGTTCACTCTATAGAGATTCGGATTCGCAGAGGTGATGGTAAATATCTGACAGTAGTTGAGACTGCAAAAGTAGTATTTCGAGATGAAAAACCCTATAAAATGGTGGGAATTTCTATGGATATAACAGAGTTAAAGTTTAAAGATACTCTGATCTCCCAACAATCTAAACTAGCACAGATGGGTGAGATGGTAAATATGATAGCCCATCAATGGAGACAACCACTCAATGCAATCAGTGCAGCTGCTATAAAGTTAGATATGCAAGATGAGATGGGTATTATTACAAGTAAAAGTATTAAAGAGACTACCAAGTTTATAGAAGATATGACACAAGATATGTCACAAACAATCAATGACTTTATGAACTTCACAAAACCAACAGATAAGAAGCAAGTTATAAAATTTCAAGATATTATAGATGATATCATGCGTCTTATGAGTGCACAACTTAAAAATCACAATATAGAGTTTATAATGGATATAGAAGAGAACTTGACATTCTCAACTTACAAAAAAGATTTAGAGCATGTACTGATTAACCTCTTTTCAAATGCGAGAGATGCCTTTGAAGAGAGAAATTTAGAAGCAAAAAAAATAAAAGTAAAAGCCTACATGAAAGATGAGAAGTGTATCATAAAAGTAAGTGATAACGCAGGTGGGATAAAGCATGATGTTATAGATAGAATTTTTGAACCATACTTTACAACAAAAGCACAGGGGAAAGGGACAGGACTTGGACTTTTTATGAGTAAAAAGATAGTTACAGAGACTCTTGACGGTAGTATAAATGTAAAAAATATAGAAAATGGTGCAGAGTTTAGCATACTATTATTGGATGAAAATGTATTGGATGAAAATGCGAAGTGATTTAGAGATATACAAAGAGCTTAATATTTTATGTGTTGATGATGATATTGCTATTATAGAAATCTATCAAGAAATGTTTTCACTGCTTTTTAAAAATGTATATACTGCGTATGATGGTGAGAGTGGCTATGCATCATTTTTAGAAAACAGAATAGATATTGTGCTTACCGATCATGCTATGCCTGTTTTATCGGGTTTAGGGATGAGTAAAAAGATACGGGAGAAGGATGGCGGTGTGCCTATTATTATGCTTACTGCACTTGAAAATCTTGAGATGCTTCGAGAAGCGATAGATATTCGCATAACAAGTTTTATTAAAAAACCTCTCTCCTCAAAAGCTATATTTTCTACTCTCTCTTTTGTAGCTAAATCTGTTCTAGCCGATAGAATACTTTTAAATATGCAAAAGGAACAGATTTTATATAGCACCTATCAAGAGAAGCTTACCTATGATAAAGAACGAGTTATCATTAAAAATGATTTAGTAGAGAGTCAAAAATTAGCAGAGTTCGTTTGTGAAGTGTTTTATAAGCCAAGAGATATTTTAAGTGGAGATAGTTATATCATTCGCAAAGTCTCACAAGAGAGCTATTTTCTGTTCATAGTCGATGGAATGGGGAAGGGAATATCTGCCTCAGCAACGGCAATGCTCTGTAGTGCATTTATCAATAGAAGTGTTGATTTGTCCATACAAGAGGAAAAATTTTCACTCAAAGAGATAGTGAGAGAACTTATAGAGTTTATAGGTCCAAACTTATTAGATGAAGAGGTGGTTTCTGCAAGCTTTTTTTACTTTAATGAGAGTGATAAAAATCTTGAGTATGCTATGTTCTCAATGCCAGCAGCTCTTTATATGTTAGAAAATAGTGAGACTGTTTTGAAAATAAAATCAAACAACCCTCCTTTGGTAGGATATACACAAAATATCAAAACAAGTTTTTTAGATACAAAAGATCTTTGTAAAATATTACTTTTTAGTGATGGACTCAATGAAAATAGTCTCAAAAACTCTAATGAAAGTTATGCAAAGTGCTTAAGTGATGATTTTAAAGACTCCAAAGAGATGCATTCTCTTGAGTTAAAACGAGAAGAAAAGATAGAAGAACAAGAGGATGATATTACTTACATCTTTTTACATAAGGAGAGTGAAAATGTTAGATAGTGGAGTAAATAAACTCAATATGTCCTTGTTATATGTTGAAGATGATCTGGCAACAAATCAACAATTTACAGAACTCTTTAAATTAAAGATTAGTAATGTTTATAGTGCAAAGGATGGAGCAGAAGCTTTAGAGATTTTTAATGCAAAGAAAATAGATTTTATCATTAGCGATTTTAATATGCCAAAAATGAATGGAAATCAGCTCTGCAGAGAAGTCAAAAAGATAAATTCTCGCATACCTTTTATACTTTTAACGGCATTTGATGAGAGCAGTCTACTTATTGATGCGATTGAAGTGGGAATCGATAAGTTTTTAAAAAAACCCATATCTTCTAAAAAACTTTTTGCACTCTTGGATGAGTTTTATGAAAAAGTAGAGATGAAGTTTGACCTTGAAGTTTCTCAAATCTGTTTACAAGAGGCTGAAAATATAGTGAAACTCTCTTACTGGAGAGTTGATGCACATACAAAAGAGATTAGTTTTTCAAAAGAAGCAAAAGAGTTGTTTCATCAACCCTTAGAAGTACAAAAAAAAGTGAGTTATAAAGATTTATTGACGATGGTTATAGAGGAGGATAGAGAGACATTTCTAAACTTTTTTGAAGAGGATATCTTTGTTTGTGATGTCGCAGAAAAAATTGTTGCAGTGCAGAGTGATGATGAACTTTTATATGTACGCCTTCGTAGTAAAAAGTGGGAGAGCAATGTTTGTAATAAAAGTCAGATTATTGGGGTGTTTCAAGATGTTACAAGCTATGAGATGGAGAAAAAAGAGCTTCAGTCAAAAATGAAGTTTGATCCTGTACTTCATGCGCTGAGTAAACGGTTTTTACTAGAGGAGATGGAGAAGATGATGTCTATCTCAAAGCGTTATGAGACCTCTTTGGGAGTGATATTTTTTGACATAGATAACTTTAGAGATTTTAACAATGAGTATGGGCATGTATTTGCAGATAAAATTTTACTTGAACTCTCTGAGTTGATAAGTAAAAGTATCCGCCTAAGTGATATTTTTGGAAGATGGGGTGGTGATGAGTTTGTGATTGCTACGCTAGAAGGCTCTGCTGAGTCCACAAAAAAGTTTGCCAATAAGCTCAATAGCATCATTTCAGAGCATCCGTGGGAAAATGGTGTCACTTTGACACTGAGTGTAGGGCTCACTTTTTATGATGGTACATCCAATGCCACAGAGTTGATAAATAGAGCAGATTTTAAAATGTTAGATGCGAAAAAGAGTGGAAAGAATCAGTGTAAATATTGATATTATTTATGCTTATTGTTAACCTATAAAGGATCTCAATGACAGATTTAGATGAATATGAGACTGATATACTTAAAAGTGTTGAAAATGAAGAGTGGCAAAGTCGAGGAAACATTGATAATAGAATAAAAGAGTTACAATCTTATGTAAAAAATCAAAAGAAAAAAGCCATCTCAATAAGAGTTGGAGAAAATGATATTTACGAGCTTAAAAAGAAAGCACTAGAGAGTGGTGTACCTTATCAAAATATTATACAGATGCTTATACATCAATTTGCATCAAATAAAATCCAAATTAGCATATAATTGATAATCATCTTTTCCCTTTACTTGAGTAGTGTGTAGCACTCACAATATCCCCAATGATTGCTCGGTGGAAGAGGTAGGGGTTCTTAATGTTTCGAATCACATAACGACCACCTGTTGTGGTGATAACCTCTAAGGTTCCAACATCTAAAATATTTTTAAACCTCTGGTTGAGTGGTTTGATATAAATCGTTCGTATCTCTTCAAGTTTGATGGGAAAAATCTCTTTTATCTTATGCCCTTTGAGAATGATAAGCCTTTTTTCTGTAAGTAGACAGTGGTAGGATTTTTTCTCTTTTATCTCTTGTAAATGCACAAAAAATGTCCGTGTAATCAGTACTAAACCAATCACACCAATCTCATACTCATAGCCTATAAAAAGCAGTAAAAACCCCAAAAGGTAGAGTGATATGATGCTATTATAAAAACTTTTAGATATCTCTGCTTGGACTAGAATGGACTCATTTTTATGGAGAACTTTTTGAATATCTTTCATAGTTATTATTTTACCTCTTATAAGTAATTTAATTGTATCGAATAAAAGTTTAAATTTTCTCTTTCTTTTAAAAAATTAATCAACTGTGGAGTATAATTTAATAGAAAAGAGTTTAGAAGGAATTATTGTGGAAAAAAAGTTAAAAGGTCTCTCCTCTCAAGAAGTAGAAGAGCGAGTTAAAAAGTTTGGATATAACGAGTTACAGACAAAAGAGCGAAGTGCATTTTTAAGACTGTTGCAACGATTTTGGGGGCCTATTCCTTGGATGATTGAGGCTGCGGCTATACTCTCTTTTTATGCGCATCGAATGGAAGATTTTTACATTATAATGACACTTCTTCTTGTAAATGCCTTTGTTGATTTTTATCAAGAGGCGAAGGCTATGAGTGCTATCGCTGTTTTAAAGAAGAAGTTAGCACGCTTCTCACTTGTCTTTCGTGATGGAGAGTGGTCTAAGGTAGAAGCGAAATTTTTAGTTCCTGGGGATATGATAAAAGTAAAGATAGGGGATGTTGTTCCTGCTGATGTTACCTTGGAACTCGGTGAAGGTTTTTTACTTGTAGATCAAGCTGCTCTGACGGGAGAGTCTCTTCCCGTTACAAAAAAAGAGGGAGATTCTCTCTACGCAAATGCCATCATCAAACAGGGCGAGATGATAGCAAAAGTAACAGGTACAGGAAAAAATACCTACTTTGGAAAAACAGTCTCTCTTGTAGCAAAAGCAGAAAAAGAGGAAACAAGTCACTTTCAAAAGATGGTTATGAGTGTAGGAAATTTCCTTATACTTATCACTCTGGTTATGATTTCGATTATTTTATCTGTTGGGTATTATCGTGGGGAGTCGATTCCTGAGTTGCTTATCTTCTCTTTAGTTTTAACTATCTCCGCTATTCCTGTGGCTATGCCAGCAGTTTTGACTGTAACTATGGCTATTGGTGCTCGTGTGTTGGCAAAAAAAGAGGCGATTGTAAGTCGACTTTCAGCCATAGAAGAGTTAGCGGGTATGGATATACTCTGTTCAGATAAGACAGGGACACTTACTAAAAATGAGATGAGTTTGAGTACCCCTTTTACGCTAGAGGGCTATAACGCAGATGATTTGTACTATTATGGAGCTTTGGCGAGTAAGCAGGAGAATGAAGACCCCATAGAAAAACCTATCTTTGAACACTTAGAAGCACAAAATCTCAAAGAGCGTTTTGAAGCATCTCAAATGTTAACTTTTACACCCTTTGATCCCATAAGTAAAAGGACAGAGGCTCTCCACAAGATAGAAAAACAAAAAATCCTTGTAACAAAGGGAGCACCTCAGGTCATAGTTGCTTTGAGTGATGTTTCAGAAGAGGTAAGAGCAGAGATACATGAAAAAATCAACTTCTATGCATCACAAGGTTTTAGAACTTTAGGAGTTGCGTATAAAGATGAAGCGGCAGATGAGTACACTTTTGTAGGGCTTATCCCACTTTTTGATCCACCACGAGATGACTCAAAACAGGCGATTGCTGAGGCTGTAAGTAAGGGTATCTCTGTAAAAATGATTACAGGGGATAATATCGCTGTTGCGAAATACATCGCTTCTGTTTTAGATATAGGTGAAGATATAGAGAACATTAAAGAGCTCAAAGGTGAGAGCAATAAAGAGTATATACAACTCTCCCAAGTTATCTCAAAAGCGATTTTCAAAGTTTCCGAGCCAATGCTCTCAGATGATGCACTCAGCGCGCTTGTAACTAAGGTTGTTCATGAGGTAAAAGATGAACTCCACACAAACCCAATCGTAAGCGGAAGTGTCAAAAAACATGAGTCGGAGATCATTAAACTTATAGAGAGTGCTGATGGATTTGCTGAAGTGTTTCCTGAAGATAAGTACTTTATAGTGGATGAACTGCAAAAAGCAAACCATATAGTGGGAATGACAGGTGATGGGGTAAATGATGCACCAGCTTTGAAAAAATCTGACTGTGGTATAGCTGTGAGTGGGGCAACTGATGCCGCAAGAGCTGCCGCTTCCATAGTTCTTATGGCTCCAGGGCTTCGTGTTATAGTTGATGCAATAGAACAAGCACGCATCACCTTTGAGCGTATGAAAAGTTATACTATCTTTCGTATAGCGGAAACTATCCGTATCATACTTTTTATGACGGCTGCTATTGTGATATTTCAGTTTTATCCTGTAACGGCTTTGATGATTATACTTTTAGCCTTGCTTAATGACATCCCTATCTTAGCCATTGCTTATGATAACACAAAGATAGAGCCGCGACCTGTACGATGGAATATGAA
>JALSUU010000022.1 GCA_027071075.1 Sulfurimonas sp.
TAAATTTGTGGAGATTTGATAAGCGTATTTTATCACAATTTGACTTTTTTTCTATCATTCTTATCATTCCTTTGGTATTAACTTCAAATTGGCTGATTGGGGAGGCTGTTCCTGCCCTTGCACAAAAACAACTTGCTTATGTTAGTGTGGCAGCTGTTGCCTTTGTTTTTGTCTTTCTTTTACCTATTAGAAGAATGGCTTGGATTATCCCTTTTATCTACTGGGGAAACATTGCGCTTCTCTTAGGTGTTGAGTTTTTTGGACATGCAAGACTTGGTGCACAAAGATGGATAGAACTCCCCTTTGTTCATGCAACCATCCAACCCTCAGAGTTTGTGAAACCTGCACTTATTTTGATGCTTGCTTATCTCATACACAAAAGCCCTCCCCCCATACATGGCTATAGACTCAAAGAGTTTATGAAACTCAGTTTTTATATTCTTTTGCCTTTTGTTCTTATTGCTAAAGAGCCTGATTTAGGGACTGCTTTAGTTTTACTACTTATTGGGTTTGGTGTTCTCTTTTTTGTAGGTATTTATTGGAAAATCATGGCTACTATTGCTGTTGGTGCTATACTTTTTATTCCTGTTGCTTACAATTTTATCTTGCACGATTATCAAAAAACACGCATCAATGATTTTCTCAGTGAAAAGCCCTCTTATCATGTCCAACAATCCATCATAGCCATAGGTTCAGGAGGTTGGAGTGGAAATAAAAAAGAGGAAGCAACACAAACACAGATGAAGTTTCTTCCCATCGCAACAAGTGATTTTATCTTTGCCTTTGTTGTTGAGCGTACTGGATTTTTAGGAGCACTTGCACTCATTACGCTCTATGCTATTCTTATTTTACATCTTTTAAGTATAGGCATCTTTAACAAAGATTACTTTATAAAGGTGGTAAGTGTCTCCATCAGTTTTATGATTTTTATCTATATGGGTGTAAATATTTCTATGACCATAGGATACGCACCCGTTGTTGGAGTACCTCTGCCTATGTTTAGTTATGGGGGAAGTAGTTTTTTAAACTTTATGGTTCTCTTTGCTATCATGCAAAACCTCATAACCTTCCGATATAAAGATATGTATGATAACCGTGGAACGAAGAGCTTTTTATAAAAGCACTCTTTATTTGTGACAATCTCTCAATGTTTTTAAAGGGTTAGTAATATACTCATACCCACTATAAATGGTAAAAGTTCCATAGAGTATAACTGCTACACTTGAGAGACTCATCATCATGTTTCTAAAGCTTGTAGCACTAGCTAGTGATGCAAGAAAACCCACTCCAAACATAGCAGGTACTGTACTCAAACCAAATATTGCCATCACTAAAGCACCCCAAAGCGGGTCAGCTGTACTTGCAGCAGTTATGGCAAAGAAGTAGACAAAGCCACATGGAAGAAGACCATTAAGCATACCCAAAAGGAAAAAACTAACATTTGATTTAGAGTTGAGAACTTTTTTAAATGTATTTTTATACAAAGAGGAGCTTGAAAAAGAGTGCTCTATCAGTGTTAAAAACTTTATCTTCCCCATTAAAGAGAGTCCTGCAAGAATCATCGCAAGACCTGCAACTATAAGAAGTACTCCGTTTGCTGTGTTTGAAAAGAGAACTACTCCTCCAAGAAAACCAAAGATTGCTCCCAAAAGAGTATAAGTAAGCACTCTTCCAAAGTTATACAAGAGGTGAGCAATTGTTTGTGAGACTTTTGAACTTTTAGGTTCTATCTTTATGGTTGAGTAGGCGACAACTATTCCTCCACACATGCCGATGCAGTGTCCAAATGAGCCTAAGAATGCTATGCTAATAATAGTAAGTATATTTACCGTTTCCATTATTTTCCTAAGAGTTGTTTTTTAATTTTTGGGTTTTTCATAGTCTCACCTCGTAGCATTCTCAATGCCATCGTATGAAAGTCCACCAAACCCTTTTTCTTTTTCTCATACGCACCAAAACCATAACCCATAGGCGTAATCTCATTTAAAGAGTAGTAAGCTTTTCGCCCATCTATCCATCGCTTTGTATCACGACTCATCACCCAGATAACAGCCGCATCTTTAAAAGGTTTATCTTCTAACCAGTGCACAAATCCACCATGATCATGAAAAAACCATGTTTTTCCATCAGGGGCAATAACTTCTGAGACATAGCGCATATCTTCAATAACCATACCACAATCACTATCTTGATAAGAATGCACAGTTATAGGAAGTGGTAATTTTTTAAGGTTACCCTCTTGTATCACCACCATATGCTGTGCTTTTCCAAGCGATAAAAAGAGTGTCACTATGATACCTATAAATACAAATACTATTAAAAATGGAGTTACTTTTTTCATAGTCGTATTATACTACTCTCATCTTTTCTTACCCTTACCTGCATTATCAAATTGTGTTGTTGTTATCGCCACTACTCTATTTTTCTACTAAAATATCTGGTTTTCCAAAGAAATATCCTTGAAAGTAATCAATACCCATATCTTTTAGCTTCATAAATATCGCTTCATTCTCAACATACTCAGCAATAATCTCTACACCATTACTTTTTGCAAACAAGATAATCGATTGAATAACAGAAACGGAGAACTCAGAACTCACAATATTTTTTACTAAGGAGCCATCTATTTTAATGATATCTGGTTGATAATCTAAAAGTCTCTCATAGTTTGAATAGCCTGAACCAAAATCATCAATGGCAATTTTCACACCATAACTCTTAACATCCTTAATAAAATTCTTTATCAAATCAAAGTCTTTAACATCCTCATCCTCTAAAAGTTCAAAAACAACTCTATGTGCATCACTTTTATAACGCTCTAAAAGTGTAAATATCTCTTCACTTATTGACTGTTTTTCTATATCTATAGCAGAAAGATTTATGGAAATATTTTTGGTAGTAAAAGCTAAGGCTTCAAAAGAGTTCACCAAAACTCTTGAAGTTATCTGCGTATAATATTTTGCCCTTTTAGCGATATCTAAAAAGAAAAAGGGAGAGAGTACTTTGGCATCCTCATCTATAAGTCGAACAAGAGACTCATACTTTACAATCTCTGCATTCCCATCAACTATAGGCTGAAAGTAAGAGACTATCCTCTTATCAGATATTGCACTTTTTACCTTTAAGAGCATATCTAAGTTCTTTTGAGAGGCTATATTCATCTTTTGTGCAAGAGAGTTTGCCACTAAAAAAGTTTGATTTTGTTCTAAAAGTTGACGCATACCATGTTTTGCATCATCATAGATATCTTTTTCAAAAGAGACAACAAGCAAAACGGAGATATCATAAGAGATATCTCTTACATTTATAGTAAAATCATTTATAGTAGTTTGCATCTCTTTTAAACGCTTTATTCTTTGGCTTATTAGCGCATCATCTACAAACTCTTTATCATCATGCACTACTGTATACTCACCTTCAGAGAGTGTAAAAAGAGAGGATTGGGGAAACTCTTTTAAAAAAAAGTTTCGTAAAAAAGTTTCAAGTTTAAAAGCTATCTCTTGAGAAATCTCTTCTCCATAGTACTTAAAAATATCATCAAAATTTTCTATCTGAATAAGACTCATAAAAGGTTTACTCGCCCCTCTTATAAAGTCACGCATCTGCTTTTTTTGATTCATAACAGTTGTAATATCATGGCGAATAGCAATATACTCCATCACTTCACCCTCAGCATTAAAAAGAGGTTTTATCATCGCATCAACATAATAAGTCTTTCCTGACTTTGTGATATTACGCAGGACACCTCTCCATGTCTGCTTCTTCTCTTTTATCACATCCCATAGCTGTGCAAAGAGTTCAGGAGAGTTATCGGGGTGTCTTATGATGTTTTGATTTGCTCCTAAAAGCTCCTCTCTTGTATACTCACAAAGAGTGCAAAACTGATCATTTACATGTGTTATAAAACCGTTTACATCTGTTTTAGAGACTATAGCACTCTCATCTGTTGCTTTTTGATACTGCTCTAAAAAGTCTACATTTCTCAGCAGTTTTTTTTGCAAATCTATCTTTTCAACTATAGAGTAAAGAGTCTTAATAAACTTCTCAAGCTCTATAGGCTTAAAGATATACGCTTCAACTGACATATCTAAAGCCCGTTTAAAGTAATCTATATCATTATGTGCAGAGAGTAAAATGATGCGAATATCTTGATTTATCTCTTGTATTTTTTCTAGCATCTCTAAACCATTCATCTTTGGCATGGAGATATCTGAAATCACTAAATCAATACTATTTTCTTGAAACTTCTCTAAACCATCTTCACCATCTACAGCGACAACAATGGTATCAAAAAACTCTCGAAAAATATTAAGCATCGACCCTCTTGCTTTATCATTATCCTCCACATAAAGGACTCGAATATCTTTCGTGAGAGTAATTACATCTTTTAAATTTTGCATGTCTTATTTTATCTGCTTTTATCTAAAAATCAAGTAATTAAAATTTATTTTTTTGAATATTTTCGAGTGCTAAGGATGACATATCTTTTACTTTTTTAGCGATTTCACTTACTTTCATTGCTGTTTGTGCATTTATTTTTGTACCTTCATCTACTTCTGAAATTGCACTGTTTATCTGATTTGCACTTTCACTTTGTTGCGTAACACTCAACTCTATATCTATAATAGATTGTGAAAGTACACTAATGTTTGCATTTATCTCTGCTAATGATTTTTGTGTTCCCTCTGCTAACTTTCTTACCTCATCAGCAACTACAGCAAAACCACGACCATGTTCACCTGCACGAGCAGCTTCTATGGCAGCATTGAGAGCAAGTAAGTTTGTTTGATCCGCGATATCACCAATAATATTCACTACATTTTTTATATCATTTGATTGAACAACAACATTTTGTGCTTTTGTAGATGTAGCTTCTATAGACTCTGTTATATTCATAACTGATGCACTTGTTACATTAAGTTGGCTTGATTGTTCATCTGTAGAGTTTTGAAGCGTTTGCATCTCTACTTGAAGTGTATCTGCCTGCTGTAAAAGTTCTGTGGATGTTTGACGGCTATCTTGCAGGAGAAGTACTATCGCTTCTCCTAGTGCATTAATGCCATCCACTATCTCTTTGGTCTCACCTGCTATTTTATCATCTAAGGCAATAGTATCAAGATAGTTATAATTTGAATACTCTGTTAAACCCGCTAATATATCTCTCATAACTTGTGACTGAACATCAAGCATTTTGTTAATTGTACTTGCTAAGGTTTGAATTTGAGGGTTTGAAGCACTAGAGTGCACACGGCACATATAGTGTCCCTGTTGCATCTTATTAAGTACTAAAATCGCTTCACCAACACAGAGCATATCATTTTCTATACCCTCATTAATCTGATCTGTTTGCTCATTTACCATATTTGCAACAACTGCTAACTCATCACTACCCATTAAGTCAATTTTTTCTATCACATTATGCTTTCTATTTAAAAACTCTAAAAAATGTTTCACCCCATCACTTATCCACTCAATAGAGTGTGTAATATTTTTACTAATAATATAAGAGATAATAACAGTAAGTAAAATTACCAAGAACATAGCCACACTATAAATTAAAAGACTTCTCTGTTCACTCTCATGTTTTTTATCAGAAATTTTAATAAGTTTTTCGCTCAAATGATCATCTACTTTTTTAAGAAGATTTATCTTTTGTGTAATCATTTCAAACCAATACGATGCATCAACACCAAAACCACCAATTGTCGTAGCACTTAGTGCTATTTTTCGCATTCTATCTACTTCAGATATTACTTTTCCTTGCATATTTTTTTGATAGTATGCTCTAAGAGTAGGATTTGATACAGCTAAAAATGAGGTAATATAAGAGTCTTGTTCTGTTAAAAGTCTTACAAATTTCTCCTTCATACCAGGTAAAAATTTATTTCTAGCAAAACTATTTGTTAGAACTGCTCGCTCAATTCCTGCGCGCTCTTTTGCCATTAAAAAGTTATAAAAAGCTGTTAAGTCTCTTGTGTTCTTTGCACTATTCATAGAGGGAATTAGATTAGCAATAACATTTAAAAGTTTGGCATTGTTTTGCGTATAATATTTTAAAGCATCAGAGAGAGGAAGTGATAAAGTATCAATATTTTGATGCATTTTTTGCATCTTTTGTAGAGAGTCTATCACTTGCGTAATCTTCTTTTGAACAAGAGTATCAAACTTAAAAGTTTTGAACTTTTGAAGAAGTAAGGCAATCTTTTCATCACTCACAACTCTCTGATTTGGTAACTTTTTCGTAAATTTCTTACCGCCTGAACCTAAGAACCCTGCCGTAAGACCTCTCTCTTTTTGTATCTCATGAAGTGTATTAGCAATTAATTTCGATGTCCCTATCGCTTCTTGTGTTGATGGAAGCGTTGCTTTTAAATGTAAAGAGATATAATTTTCAATCTTCTTCAAAAGATTGATCTTCTTTGTCATAGTCTCAAACCAGTAAGATGCATCTATACCAAAACCACCTACTTCATTAGAGGCAGCAAGAATTTTTCTCATTTTTTCTACTTCATTTACTGCTTTACCTTGCAGTGTACTATTGAGAAACTCTACATCACTCTTTGTTGCTAAAGTTTTAAAACTCTCCATAAAAGAGTTCTGTTCTGAAATAAGTGCTTGGAGTTTTGTTTTTGTATTGCCAACAAATTTATCCCTAGCAAAAGTAGCACTCCCTATTGCCCGCTCTATACCTGCTCTCTCTTTTGAGTTTAAAAAGTTAAAGTAAGCAAGTGTAGCATCAGCTAGTTCTGCATCTGCTGCTTGCGTAGATGTTTTTGCTATAAAATTTAAAAACTTTTTATTCATATTTGTATAATAACTAATAGCTATTGAGGGAGAGAGTCTCTGTGCCATAACACCAGAGCGAATATCAGCTATCTTCTGCAAGTCATCTAATGCATTTTGAAGATACTTCTCTGTTTCTACTGAAAGAATAGCCTTAATATCACTACTTCTAATATACTCTTTAAGAGCCTCTATTTTTGCATTTGTGCTTTTTTGCTGAGAGGGTAATTTTTGAGAAAACTTTTTCCCTTTAGAGCCTAAGTAACCTGCAGTAGCCCCTCTCTCCTTCTGTGTTTCATGCACTAAAGATGATATACTTATGTCAAGTTTGATAATTGCATCATAGTCTGCATATTGCTCTTTTTTACTAATACTTGTGTTAATAGCATATATCGACATAATAACCATAGCAACTGTTGGTAAAACAACATTTATAAGAAGTTTATTTTTAATACTAATAAATTTTAAAAAGTTCATTATCGCTCACCTGCTCTCATCTTCTTATAAAGCGTTTCATACTGCTCTTTTTCACCCTCAGAGACAACACGACGGCATGAAATATACCCCTTTTGTCCTTCGCAACTTTGAAATGGATAAACTGTTGCAAAAACCCAGTAACTTTGTCCATTTTTAGCTCTGTTTTTTACAAAACCTCTCCACTTATCACCCTTTTGAATCGTCTCCCACAAATCTTTAAAAGCAGCACGAGGCATATCAGGATGGCGTACTATATTATGTGGTTTGCCTATGAGTTCTTGAATAGTATAACCAGCATATTCACAAAAATCATCATTTGCAAAAGTGATTCTTCCTTTTTCATCTGTCTCAGAGACTAAAAATGCTTGAGCATCTAGTATAATTTCATTGGAGTTATAATCTGACACAATATTCCTTTTATTAAATAAATTTTTATACATAATATCTAAATTTAAATTAAACTTACTTTATAACCGTTCTCTTTCATAAATCATCCAAGAGGATGACAAACATCTACTGTCATTTTAAGATCTTGCTTTTGAATATGTGTGTAAATTTGTGTAGTCATAAGTGATGCATGTCCTAAAAGTTCTTGAACTACTCTAAGGTCTGCACCACCTGTGATGAGTGCAGTTGCATAGGAGTGGCGTAAAACATGGGGTGATACTGCTAAATACTTTTGCGTTATCTTATAAGCACTAATACGACTCAGTTTAGTCCCTTGATAGTTACACCAGATAAAATCTTTTTCAAACTCTAACTCTTCTAAATACTCTTCAATAGCTTTAGTAGCTATCTTCGCTAAAGGAACCACCCTCTCCTTCTCTCCTTTTGCATGGCGAATCTTTAACCACTCTCCCTCTATATCTTCGCGAGAGAGTTCTAAACACTCACTTATCCGCGCTCCACTTGCGTACAAAAAGAGTATCAATGCATAATCACGCTTGCCTATCCAAGTGGACCTATCAATAAGAGAGAGTCCTGCTTTTACTTGTTCGTAAGAGAGAAACTTAGGAAGTAGTTTTGGAATCTTTGCAAATTTAAGCTTGTTATGCTTTTGGCTAAAACTCTCTTTATAACAAAAATCAAAAAAGGCATTTACAGAGGAGAGTTTACGGTTAAGAGTTCGTTTGTTTGTGTAAGTAGTTAATATATCTAAGAGATTTTCTAAATCAAGTTTTATAAGTGCTTTACCTGATTTCTTTTCAAGTTGTAGAAGATCATTTTTATATGCTTCTACACTCTTTTTACTCAGCATCTTTGTAATAGTAATATACTCCAAAAATGCTTCAAGTTCATTTGACATTATTCCGTTAAAATCTTCATATCATCTATATAAAACTTTTTACCTGAAACAAAGATATACCCCTCATCATCAAAGTCCACTTCATGAACGGTATAGTCAAAACTTTTCTTATCTAAGACTATCATATAGCCCTCTTTTTCTAATATGTAGAGTTTATCAGCAGACTGCGTCATTGCATAGAAGTGTGCAAAAGGGAGTTTTACTTTTGAGTTTACTTGCAAAGAGGATGTTAAAGAGATAATATTTCCCTGCTTTGTTGCTATGTAGATTGCATCTTTATCATAGAGTATATTTCGTATCTCATACTTTACACGAACCTCTTTTTTTGCCATTGAGAGTATGGTATAACTTGTTGCTGCTATGATTTTATTTTCTACTACATTAAGAGAGATAACATTGTTAAAATTCTCTTCACTCGATACGATTACGGTACGCAGTCTTTTTTTAAGCTTTGTATTTACAAAAACAATCTTTCCATCCAGCGTTGGAAAGAGGACTAAACCTCTCATAAAGTATGGTTTTACTATTCGTGAATCTGTAGCAACATACTTGCCCTCTTGTTCTTTAAACAAAATCTTTTTTGAGTCTAAGTCATACAACGCTATTTCATTATCGGCAAAAACAACGGCTACCATATTCCCTTCAACGGAAACAGAAGCTATTGTCTTTTTCAAATCAAACAAAACAACATTGTCTACATCATTTTTATCGACTAAAACAAGTTTTCCATCTATGGAGGCACTTATAATCCACTTATCTGATGCAGATATAACTCTATCTTTTTGTGAGATTTTCACATTTACAACTCCATCATCAGTCAAAACTGTAGCATCATCTAAAAGTGCTATATTTGATGAAGTATCTATTATGGCGTGTTTACTCTCTTCATACTTTTCCCAATCAGAGCCAACAGCCTGAGGCTCATACACCTCTTTAGTGCTACAAGCACTTAGAAGTAGAGATACTAATGCAAGAGAAGTAAGCTGTTTGTTAAAGAGTCTCTTCAAAACTTTACTTTACTCCATAGTGCATAAGTGCTTTGGCAACCTGTGCAAGTGGTGAAGTGACATTAATAAGAGAGAGTTTTTCATGTGCTTCATCTATTTTTTTCTCATTCATTAAAAGTATAGCTGCTTCAACGCGCGCTAAATCAGCATAGACTGCTTCATTTGAGTTTGCATAGCTCTCTAAAGTTTGCAAATCATTTGCATTTTGTGCTGCTTCATATGAGGCTAAGTCACCTATTAAAATTGCTTTAGATTTTTCTAGTTTTTTTAAAGTTACAAGATCTTTATTTACTACCGCTTGTGAGTAGTGCCAAACATCACTCAAAGTAGGGCTTAAAGAGTCTAATCTAGCTTCTAAGGCAGGTGTAGATTTTGTTTGAAGTTCGCTAAGTACACTGTTTACTTCTGCTAGTCTATTGTTCTCACTAATTGTATAGCCTATATTTCCAGCTACTAAAACAACTACAGCTACAACAGAACCAATAATTGCTTTTTTATATTTTTTTACAAACTTCTCTGTTACGACTGCTTTTTCAAAAAACTTCTCTTCCGCATTCAGCTCTTCTTTTACCATCTCAATATCATTTTTTAAACTCAAAAATTATCCTTATCTATAAAAAGTTCATAATATTATCGCATATTTTGTTAAAGTTTTATCAAAATATGATAGAATCTTCTAAAATAAATATATAGGATTGATGATGCAAGTAGATGATGCACTATTAACAAGATTAGAAAAGCTCTCTTTTTTAAAAGTAAGTGATGATAAGCGTGAAGAGATTATTGGGCAACTCTCAGAGATAGTAAGCTTTGTAGATAACCTCTCAGAGCTCAATACTGATGGAGTAGATGATAACTTTTCTATGAGCGATGCAGCAACGCCTCTCAGAGAAGATAGAGTAAATGCTTCTCCGACAATCCATGAAGACATCATCGCACATGCTCCAAACAGTGCTGATGACTTTTTCATAGTTCCAAAAATAATCGAGTAACTATGATACAAGTATATGGAATCAAAAATTGTGACAGTGTCAAAAAAGCACTCAAATTTTTTAAAAAGCATAACTTAGAGTATGCACTCTTTGATTTTAAAACACAAGCACTTCCATGTAGTAAAATAACAGAGTGGTTACAGAAGACAGATATAAAAACTCTTTTTAATAATAGAAGTACAACTTATAGAACTTTAAAACTAAAAGAGCTAAACTTAGATGAAGCTGCTCAAGTGGAGTGGCTCTGTAAAGAGAACTTACTTATTAAAAGACCTGTTGTTGCGTTCAATGACACACTTTTGGTAGGATTTAACGAAGAGAACTATACAAGGAGTTTCTTATGAGTGAAGAGATTGAAGGACAAGTGAGCCAAGGCGACAAGCAGACTATGGATATTAAAAAACTTTTAAAGAGTGTTTTAGCATTTAAGTCATCCGATTTACACTTAGTTGTTGGGAGTGAGCCACAGATTAGAATAGATAAAGAGTTACGAGCACTGAACTTGCCTGTTCTTGATGCAAAAGATGTTGAAGAGATGGCATACTCACTTATAGAAGATAAGCAAAAGAAAGATTTTGAAGAGAACAATGAACTTGACTTCTCTTTTGAACTGACAAATATTGGTCGTTTTCGTGCCAACTACTACCGAACTATCGGTGGAATTGCTTGTGCCTTTCGTATGATTCCTATTGATATTCCCTCACTTGATGAGTATGGAAATCCTCCTATTTTTAAAGAACTTATTAAAAAAGAGAAGGGAATGATTCTTGTGACTGGACCAACAGGTTCTGGTAAATCAACTACCCTTGCATCAATGCTCAACGAGATAAATTTGACTGAGCGTCGCCACATTATTACTATTGAAGATCCGGTGGAGTTTGTACATAAAAACAATAAATCTCTCTTCTCTCAGCGTGATGTAGGAAGTAGTACAAAATCTTTTGCTGCAGCACTCAAATATGCCCTGCGTCAAGATCCAGATATCATCCTCATCGGGGAGATGCGTGATGCTGAAACAATTGGTGCTGCTCTAACAGCTGCGGAAACAGGTCACTTAGTTTTTGGTACTCTACATACAAACTCTGCACCTGGAACTATTAACCGTATCATTGATGTTTTTGATGGGGAAGAACAAGCCCAAGTGCGTGCACAACTTGCTTCATCACTTGTAGCCGTTATTTCTCAGACACTTATACCTCGTATCGGAAGTGGTAAGGTTGCGACACAAGAGATTCTTATTACAAATCCTGCAATTCAAAATCAGATTCGTGAAGATAAAGTACACCAAATCTACTCTCAAATGCAGCTCAACCAACAAGAGACAAAGATGACAACTCAAACACAGCAGCTTATAGAGATGATGCAAAAAAATATTATCTCAAAAGAGAATGCTATCAAAAACTCTAACAGACCAGAAGAGTTAATCAAAATGATAGATAATCTTTAAAGAAACTTCTCTTTAAAACTCTCTGCTTCTATAGGTCTACTATAGAGGTAGCCTTGAATGTTGTAACAATTATTTTGTATTAAAAATGCTTTTTGATCTTCTCTCTCTACACCTTCAGCAATAATCCTTAAACTCAGTGCTTTTGCCAATGCTATAACAGCTTTTACAATTCCCGTGTCCTCTTCATCATCAGGTAAATCCCTTACAAAAGCTTGATCAACTTTGAGTTTATTTATAGGAAATCTTTTGAGATATGCCAAAGAGGAGTAACCCGTTCCAAAATCATCAATCGCTAACTCTACCCCAAGATCACTTATCTCTTGAAGTATTTTTATAGCCTTTTGTGGATTTTTCATAATCTGACTCTCAGTTACTTCAAGCTCCAACCACTCTGCTTTACACCCTGTCTCTTGCATTAAAGCTTGAAACATCTCTATAAAATCTTCTTGATGCAGCTGTGTAGCAGCAAGGTTCATCGCTAACACACCAGGATTTAATCCCTCTTCATACCAACTATGGAGTTGGCTCATAGCTGTTTTCATAACATATCTATCTATCTGAATGATAAGTCCCGTAGATTCAGCCAAGGGGATAAACTTTGCAGGAGAGACTATACCCATTGAGGGGTGTTTCCACCTGACAAGAGCCTCCATCCCAATAAGTCTGTCATCTCTCCCATCAATCTGCGGTTGATAGTAAACAATGAACTCCTCATTTTTAAGAGCATCACGCAGACTCGCTTCCATCAGTACCCTCTCAAAAGCCAACTCTGTCATAGACTCATTATAAAACTGGTAGTTGTTTCTTCCCTCATCCTTTGCCTTATACATGGCAGAGTCTGCAAACTTTAGAAGATTTTGAGTAGTACCCCCATCATCAGGAAAGATACTAATACCTATACTACTTGAGACATAGAGTGTATGTTCATCAATCTTTATACTATCAGAGAGTGCATTTAAAATCTTTGTAGCTATCATTGATGCATCTTGTGCCTCTACAAGATCTTCTAATATAAGTGTAAACTCATCACCACCAAGTCGTGCCAAAGTATCTTCATCTCGTAAACTTTCTTGAAGTCTTTGTGTTACCTCTTGAAGTATTTTATCTCCAATATCATGCCCTAAGGAGTCATTAATCTCTTTGAAGTGGTCAAGATCTATAAATAAAAGTGCAAGTTTTGAGTTATTTCTTTTTGCTTTTTCCATAGATTGGGAAAGTCTATCTGTAAAAAGTAGCCGATTTGGAAGCCCCGTAAGTACATCATGATGCGCTTGATAATCAAACTTTTCTCTCTCTTCCTTTAATTTTTCTTGTACCTTTTTTTGATCAGTTACATTACGGATAAACTCCATTTTTGAAGTTGTACCATCAGAGTTTTTTATAGATGTTGCCACTATCTCAAAAGATTCACCAGTTGAAGTCGTTGGTTCATAAGAGACTTTTTTGTTTTCATAAATAACTTCAGGAAGTTTACAGTAGGGACAAGGAGCAGAAAGTCCTGCAACAGAGGAGTAACAAGTTTTACCTCTATGGTCACCAAACCAAGAGATCATAGTCTTGTTCATATAGCGAGTATTGTAATTTTCATCAACTACAAAAAGCCCTATGCCTATCTTATCTATAGCTTCTAAATACTGCTCTAAATTATAGTTGATATCTTCTATCTTTTGTTGCGCTTCTATTCTCGGAGTTATATCAACCATAGTCCAAAGTACTTCATTCGCTGCACCAATTGGATCACCTGCAATATGTACCCAAAAAAGAGAACCATCAGCATGTTTAAACTGATAATCGATGCCAAGAGGCTTTCCTTTTAAAACTGCATCAAATGCCAACTCAGCAAACTTTAAAAAGGTATCATGATTTACATGAAAAATCTCTGCATTTGTACTGAGTAGTTTTTCTTTATCATATCCGAACATCTCACTCAGTCTATCGTTAACAAAGAGATTATTTCTCTCTTTATCAACTACAAGAACACCTATATGAGAGTTATTTACAAACTGTTCCAACCACTGAGTATGTGTTTGCATTGTACTAGTCCTACTTCGCGTGTCTTATTTTCTTCTCTTCTTCTAACATCCTGTTAAGTGTTTCAACAACTTCCATAGAGGCTTTTTCAGCTGCATCAAAGTATGTCATAACATTTTTAGAGTGTTCTGTACAAGTTCCCTCTTTTACACACTCCACAGCTTTATGAATATTATCATGAACCTCTTTATGCGGTGCAGCCATTTTAGAGTAACTTGGACACTTCCCAAATTTCTCTTTTCCAATACCTTCACTATACCATTTACCAAGTCGACATTCACTCTCTGTTGCAAAAT
>JALSUU010000023.1 GCA_027071075.1 Sulfurimonas sp.
TTCAAAAATAGCAGAAGTAAGATGGCTCAACTCCTCTTTTGATATCACAAAGGGTGGCATAATGTAGACAAGATTTAAAAAAGGGCGTACCCAAACACCTCTTTTTATAAACTCTGGAGTCATCCAAACTAAGTCTACACTCTCGTGGAGTTCAACAACACCAATCGCACCGAGAACTCTTACCTCTTTTACTATCTCTAAGTTCTCACACTTTTTGAGTTCAAGGTTTAAAAGAGTCTCTATCTCGCTGATTCTTTTTTGCCAAGGGGAGTTGAGCAGCAGTTCTAATGATGCATTTGCCACGGCACAAGCAAGAGGATTTGCCATAAAGGTTGGTCCATGCATCAAGACATTTCCGTTTGCTTCCACACCCTGTATCACTTTTTTACTTGTGAGTGTTGCAGCTAGTGACATATAACCACCAGTAAGTGCTTTTCCAACACAGAGTATGTCAGGGACTATCGCAGCATACTCATGTGCAAAGAGTCTCCCTGTTCGACCAAAACCAGTCGCGACTTCATCTAAAATAAGTAAAATATCATACTTATCGCAGAGTTCTCTTACTCTTTTTAAAAAGAGTGGTGAGTAGATACGCATACCACCTGCCCCTTGCACTATCGGCTCTAAAATCACAGCCGCTATCTCTGTATGATGCATCTCTAGCTTTGATTTAAAATCTTCTATATACTCTTCACTCCAAGGGGCTTCAAAGTCACATGCAGGTGCTTCTGCAAAGATATTTCTATGAAGTATGCCTTCAAAAGCGGAGTGCATTCCCGTTACAGGGTCACAAACACTCATCGCCCCAAAAGTATCTCCATGGTAGCCTTTTGAAAAAGCCAATATCTTTGTTTTTTCACAATTACCTTGAGAGTTCCAGTACTGAAATGCCATCTTTAGAGCAACTTCTACACTCACACTGCCACTATCACTAAAAAAGATATGCTCCAAACTCTCATCTGTTATCTCCAAAAGAGTCTGAGCAAGTTTGATAGCACTTTCATGTGTCAGTCCGCCAAACATTACATGGCTCATTTTTGCAAGTTGTGCACTTGCTGCATCATTTAACTCAGGAACATTGTAACCATGAATCACAGACCACCAAGAGCTCATCCCATCTATCACTCTTTTTCCATCTTCAAGTTCTAAGTAAACTCCTGATGCACTCTTTACAAGTTGCATCTCTGCTGTAGGGTTTGAGGGTGCGTAGGGGTGCAAGATATGCTCTTTGTCAAACTCTTTTAAACTTTTCATAGACTTCTCCAACCATTAAATATACTGAGCATTTCAGCATTTAGACTCTGCATATAGTTGCTCTTTTGTGCATCATCAAGCAGAGATGCAGGTGAAAAATACTCATCTATTTTCATATCTGTTCTCAAAAGTTTTAACTGCCAAATATTATCACTGTTTAAAATCAAATCTTTACGCTTGTAACTCTTTAAAATATCTGCATCAATATACTCACTTATAGAGTTGAGTGCATGATCCATATAAATATGCTCACCCTTTTTGTTACGCGTAAAACCACGCACTACATAATCAATAGTCACTATGTCCGTATCAAAAAAGTCAAAAATAGCATTGAGCGAACTCAGTGGTGTAATCTCTCCACAAGTTGAGAGTTCAATATCTACACGAAAACTCAATATACCATTTTCATTATCAAAGTCAGGGTAAGTGTGTGCTGTTATGTGAGACTTATCAAGGTGCATATCGACACCAGAACCTTTTATATCCCCTAAAAGTATCATAGAACTTGCACCATAAGGCTCATAGTTTTGCAGTGAAACGCTCAGTATCTCCGCTTCAATAATATGCACTATTTTTTTCAGCAGTTCACTAATTCGTTCAGCCGAGTAGTTTGTGTTGATATACTCGATATAAGAGAGTTTCTCCTCTTCACTCACCGCGATAACAAAGTCATAAAAACTAAAACTAAGTGCTTTTTTTAAGTTGTTAAAACCAGCAAGTTGCATTCTTGAATCCCTCTTTTTATTCTAAGATAATTATACATTCTCTTTGCTTTAATGATGTTATGAAAATTTTATATGGCAATTTGTCATTTTATTAAAAAGAGATACAAAAATGAGATAAACTAAAAAATCAGTTGGCGATTATGCGTATTGATGCATTGTGAGGAGGAAGGTGGGACAGGGTTAGCCTTTAATAAAGGTGTAACAATGCGTCTCATACTCGTAATTGTTATAGTTTTAATTCTACTTGAATTAAGACTGTATTAAAAGCTTATGAGGAGTCCCCACTCCTCATCTGTCCCAACTGATTCATATTATAGCATAAAACTCTGCTTTTTTTAAAATCAACTCTGCATGATTTTGCATCATCAAAAGTCTCTTTTGTCCACACGAAACCACCCTGCAATAGAGTAGCGTGTTTTTTTCGCTGCTAATACTTCATGTGGAAACTTATCACTTAAAAAGACCACTAAAGTTCCTTTTTTTGGAAGCACAGTTTCTACTAAACAATCATTCTTATCATAGATACAGAGTTCGCCACCATCACTTGCCTCCCATGCATCATTAAGATAAAAAACAGTAGTAAGTACTCTATTTTTACTCCCAACAAATGCATCAAGATGCTTCTCATAAAAATCTCCCGCTTCATACATGGCAAAGTGTGCTTCATAATAACTCAGTCCCATATACAGCGTACGATTTACAGCTTCACGAAGCCCTTGTGCAAAAGCTAGGTACTCACTCTGCACACCCAAATCCTCTTCTAACCACAAGGTCTTATCACTTCTTTTTGTCTTATCTATCTGCAAGGTTGCACTACTTGAGATGCCTGCACTTTTATAAGCGCTTGACGCTTTAGCAAACGCTAAAAGTGCATCACTCAAAGAGTTCTCTAAAGCATCTTCTATCACTACATAGGATTTTGCAACTATTTCATCAATAATATGCGTATATAAGTTTGTATTCATTCGCTTATTTTATCACATAAGCAAAAATATTTCTACTTTTTGCTATACTTTATAAAATATATTTTGAGGTTTCCATGAAAAAAATCATAACAGATAGTGTTGAGTACTTTCAACATCTTCACGCAGTTCCTGTACCCATTGTTATAGCGAGTGCAAAAAGTGGTTTGATTGTTTTTGCAAATGCTAAGTCTGAAGAGTTATGGGGTTACCCTAATGAGGAGTTCTTAGGGAAGCCACAAACATTTCTACACTCAGAGTATTGGAATGATAAAAATCGAGAAACTTTTTCCAAAGACACAACAGCTTTAAGTGCTGGAGAGAGTGTTACGCATTCACACAATGCTATCTTACGCTCTGATGGAGAAGAGATCTCTGTGGAGATTATTGCTTCTATGATAGAACTAGAGGGAGAAGATGCGCTTCTTGGTATTTTTAACTCTGTTCAAGAGAGAGATGATGCCTATGCTCTCTTGGAGACTAAAGAACAAGAGATAAATGTTATCTTTGAGAACTCTGCAGTTGGACTAGTCTACTTAAAAAATGGTCGTTTCATTGAGAAAGTAAATCAACATCTTGCAGATATGTTAGGTTATGATAGTGCAGAAGAGGTAGAGGGTCGTTCTGTTGAAGATTTTCACCTCTCTCATGAGCGTTTTGTCTGGTTTGGAGAGCATCATTTTGAAGCACTTGCTGCAAAAGAGGCTGTCCATATAGAGTACCAACTTCGCAAAAAAAATGGAGAAGCAATCTGGGTGAGTTTGAGTGGAAGAGCTGTCGATACCAATACCCCAGCAGATCTACTCAAAGGTGTTATCTGGATAGCTGATGATATTAGTGACTTTAAAGCACTTCAAGAAAAGTTAGAGATAGAAAATAAAAACCTACAAAATCTACTTACTAACATCAATGGTATTAGCTGGGAGTATGACCTCAAAAGTGATACTTTTACTTATGTCTCTTCAAACACTACAGAGATTTTAGGCTATACATTCCAAGAGTGGAAAGGTTTAGAGTCATGGAAGATGATGATTCATGAAGAAGATAGAGAAGAGGCTATAAAACATTGTGCATTTGAGACGAAACAAGGAAAAAACCATACCATAGAGTACCGTATGCTCAAAAGTGATGGGAGTATTATTTGGGTACTTGATA
>JALSUU010000024.1 GCA_027071075.1 Sulfurimonas sp.
AGTACCATATTCAAAGATTAGTAGAGGATGAAGTATTTGAAAAGTACCAATCAAAAATCGGAACACTTGTAAGTGGTCGTGTTACTCGTGTTGATGGACAGAACTCTACATTTATTGATGTAGATGAGATTCGTGCTGTTCTCCCTATGAAAAGCCGTATTAAAGGTGAGTACTTTAATGTCGGTGATCATATTAAAGCGGTTGTTCGCCGTGTAAATATGGACAAAGAGAATGGTATACAGATAGAACTTTCTCGTACATCTCCAAAGTTTTTAGAAGAGCTTTTAGCGCTTGAAGTTCCTGAGATTACTGATGGAAGTGTTATCATCGAAAAATCTGCTCGTATTCCAGGTGAACGCGCTAAAATTGCCATCTTAAGTACACACCCACAAGTTGATGCAGTTGGGGCAACAGTTGGTGTAAAAGGTGTTCGTATCAACGCTGTGAGTGAAGAGCTTATCGGTGAGAATATCGACTGTATCGAGTACACAACTATCCCTGAGCTTTTTGTATCTCGTACTATGAGTCCTGCTATCATATCTCATGTTGAGATTATTAAAAATGAAGAGGGTGAGAATGAAAAAGCCATCATTACTCTTCCAGCAGATCAAAAATCAAAAGCAATTGGAAAAAGTGGTATAAATATCCGTCTTGCATCAATGCTTACAGGCATGCAGATAGAACTTGTCGAGAGTGACTCTGTAACAAATGAAGATGGAGAGATTGAAGAAGCGAAAGAAGGTGTTGATGCACTAGAGGCACTCTTTAACTAAAATAATTCGCCAACGCTATCATCAATTGATTGCTCTAAGAGTTGATGATACAAAGGCTAACTGAGAGTATTTGCAAGCTCTTTTAAGCAGGGGAAGATTAAGAGTTTTAGTTAGAGAACTGAGGCTGATATTATTGAAAATATTCTTAAAAAGTTCTAAACTTCTTCCCTCTCCATTCTATCCTTAGCCTCTATCCCCATAAGAGAGAGACCAGTTTTAATACTCAAAGCAACTACTAAAAGAAGTTTCAGTAGTTTTGCTTCATCTTCTGTTCCTATCATACGAACATCATAGTAGAACTTATGAAGAGATGCCGCAAGTGACTTCAGATACTCAGGAAGTTTTTGTACTTGACGAGAGTTGAAAGCATCTTCTACTACTTCTGGGAGTAAAAGTGCATCAAAAAGAAGTGTATCTGCATTTTCTCCTAAGTTTTTCAGACTCGCTTTTGAAATATCTTCTTTTGTAACAGTAGCCTTACTTAGCAGTGTTTGAATACGAGCATGTGCATACTGAATATAAAAAATAGGGTTTGAGCTATCTTGCTTTTTAAACTCTGCAAGGTCAAATTCTAAGGCAGTATCAGACTTCTTTGATGCAAATATAAAACGCAAGGCATCGGAGCCAATTTCATCAACAATATCACTCATAAGTATCACATTACCAGCACGCTTACTCATTTTATAAGGTTCACCATCTTTAAGAAGTGAAACCATTTGTGCGAGAAGTACTTCTAGTTTTTCAGACTCATACCCTAAAAAATCAATAGCTGCTTTTACACGAGTGATATACCCATGATGGTCAGCACCCCAGATATTTATATAGTGATCATATCCACGCTCAAACTTTTGGTTATGATAGACTATATCTCCAGCAAGGTATGTAGGACGACCATCGTCACGAACAACAACTCTATCGTGATCATCACCCTTAGACTCAGACTTTATAAAGAGTTTTCCCTCTGCCTCATAGACATTATCGCCCATCTTTTTCATAACTCTATCCCAGTCTTTATAGAGACCAGACTCGTTTACAAAAGTGTCAAAATGGATGTTTGTTTGGGCTAAAGTATCAACTACAATCTCCATAACCTTATCTTTAGCCCACATAGCAAGCTCTTTTTGACGAGATTCATCTGAGAGAATTTCTATGCCAAAGTGCTCTTTTGCACCTTGAGAGAGCGCGTCAAGATACTCACCACGATAATAGGACTCAGGATAGACAACAGACTCATTTAAGATATGTTCTCTTGCATAAAGCTGAATAGAGAGTCCAAGTAAGTCTATTTGATTTCCTGCATCGTTTACATAATACTCTGCAGTGATATCATACCCCAAATGCTTTGCAAGTCTATAGAGTGTATCTCCATAAACGGCTCCACGAGCATGACCGATATGCAGCGGTCCTGTTGGGTTTGCACTTACAAACTCTAAAAGTATTTTTTGATTGTTTTCACCCTTTGCAAATGCAGATGGATTATCTAATGCCCATGATGCATACTCTGCTAAAAAGTTTTCGCTCAAACGAAAGTTTAAGTACCCTTTTACAGACTCAACACTTGAGAATTCTGCACTCTCACTAAATGATGATGCAAGTTCTTCGGCAATGACCATAGGAGATTTTCGTAGTTCTTTTGCAAGAGAAAAAGCTATAGGTGTAGCAAAATGACCAAAAGAGCGGTCACGCGGCTTTTCTAAAACAACCTCACGACCCAGTTTTTCACGCAAAAGCGCCGATACTCGTTGTTTCAAAATATTATGCTTGTGTTGTAGTTTTTGGAGCTTCTGAAGATGCTACTTCTTCACTACCTTCAACTTTTTTAGGTGCATCTGATGCAACCTCATCTGTTTCTTTCATCTCTGATTTGAAATTTTTAATACCTTTACCTAAACCTTTCGCTAAATCAGGTATCTTTTTCGCACCAAATAGTAAAACGATAATTCCAAAAATTATTACTAGTTCTGTTGTACCAGGCATGCCCATACTATATCCTTATATAAAATTAATTTTGAGAGTATATCTCAAACTTGCTGTAAATTCTCTTATCTCTCTTAATCTACATCTTCCCAACGCTGTACAAAATCATTTATAACA
Source organism: Sulfurimonas sp. (assembly GCA_027071075.1). Classification (GTDB taxonomy): domain Bacteria; phylum Campylobacterota; class Campylobacteria; order Campylobacterales; family Sulfurimonadaceae; genus Sulfurimonas. Next base: position 2,868 of record JALSUU010000024.1, read on the forward strand.
TCATGTGGGATTTTCAGTCTTGCTGTCTTAGCTATCTGTCTTAATACACTCGCCGCTAAATCTATGTCATCATTAATCACTAGAAAATCATACTCTGCAGTTCTTTGAATCTCTCTCTTAGCCATCTTAATACGACCTTCGATTACTTCTTTTGAATCTGTTGAGCGATCTAAAAGACGCTTTTCTAACTCTGAGAGTGTCGGAGGTGTGATAAAAACAGATGTGGTAATATCACCCAAACGATTTTTTATAGCCATGTTCCCCTGAACATCAATATCAAAAATCACTAATTTACCCTCTGCAAGAGCTTTTCTAACAGGTTTCAGCGATGTACCATAGTAATTACCATGCACAACAGCATGTTCTAAAAAGTTATCTCCTTCTATATCTTTAATAAACTCTTCTTTACTTACAAAGTGATAGTGCACACCCTCTTCTTCCCCTTCACGCATAGGACGAGTAGTGGTAGAGATAGAAAAATAGTAAGCACCGATATCATCAGATATTTTATTTATTAAAGAGCTTTTTCCTGCTCCACTTGGACCAGAGAGAACCAAGACTACACCATTATTTTCTATCATTAGTTATCCCCTAAAGTTATATTGATACTAATTTTCATACCTTTCATAGATGCCGCTACTTTTTTATCTGTTAAAGCATTGAGAAGATTTTTCAGAGCTTCTACACCACTGTTTTCTTCAACTGCATCATCAACCACTTCATCTATAGAAGTTTCATCTTCCATCTCTTCTGAATCAACACTCTCTGCACTCTTTTCTTCTATCTCTTCAACTTCAGGTTCTTCTTCAAGCTCTTCACCAAAAGCCATTTTCAAGTCTCTACTACTGAGTGCATCAAGTGAATCTGCACTACTCGTTACAATGTCAAGCAACATATCTTCATCAACTTCACTCTCTAACTCTTCCTCACTTAACTCTGTAACAGCTTGTTCTATCTGTGTTTCTAAATCAGCACCTTCTAGTCCTAACTCTTCACTCTCTAGGAGATCATCATCACTAAGTTCTTCTTCTTCTGCTGTCGAATCCTCTTCCATCTCTTCTAATGCATCATCTTCTGCAGACTCTTCTATCTCAGAGAGTTCCTCATCAAGAGTATCTAAGGCGTCATCAGTTTCTTCTTCCTCGACATCTTCTAAATCAAAATCATCTAAATCTAATGCATCTTCTGAAATATCTTCTTCTACTTCACTCTCATCTTCATCAATATCTAGCTCAGTAGCTTCTTCTGCAATCTCATCACTTAAAGAATCATCCTCATCTAAACTCTCTTCATCGACTAAAGCTTCGTTCTCCTCTGCTTCTTCCTCTTCAAAATCTAAGTCACCCAAATCCAAATCACCTAAATCAAGTTCATCTTCATCTTCTAAAGTTTCTTCTTCATCTCCTGCTTCACTCTTTGCATCATCTAAATCTAAACCTTCCAAATCTAAATCATCACCAAGTGTATCAGACTCTTCCTCTTCATCATCCCCTAAATCTAAGTCATCTAAATCAAGATTCTCTTCTATATCTAATTCATCCAATAAAGAGTCATCAAGTTCTGATGCTTCATCTAAATCTAACTCTTCCTCTGTCTCATCAAGAAGATCTTTGACTTTTTGTGCTTCATCATCATCTAGTACACTCTCACCTAAACTCTCATCTTCGTCAAAAGCATCTAACTCTTCAAGTTCATCTAAAGAGTCCTCTAAATCTAAGGCATCATCAAGTGAGATATCTTCTAGCTCTCCAAGATCTAACTCTTCATCATCAAGTGGAATGTCATCATCTAAAGAGATTTCATCCTCTAAATCAATAGTATCTTCTGGTAGAGGGTTTGCTTCTATCTCTTTACCCATCGTAGCAAAAAGCTCTACTAAGTCTGTTGGTAAAAAAGGTTTTTTGAGGGTCTGTGTAAAACTATCAACTTCCTCTGCATCTCTTGAACATATATATAATGATAGGTTGTATGATATTTTTGTGTTTAAATCAACTAGCATATCATCACTATAGAGCGTATCATCAATCACAACTAAATCATACTTCGTTGATTCTATTTCATCAAGTGAACTTACAACTTCCAGCTCATCTGCAGTCTTTTGAGCACTTAATGTCACAAGTTTATTTACAACAGGATTATCATTTATAAGAAGTATTTGCATATATCTATTCCTTGAAAGAAGTCTATCTTATTAGAGTTTATATTATTGTATCTAAAAAAAACTAAAAAAACATCTCTAAAACATTAAATGCTTCTATCATTTGTATTTTTAGTATCAACATTGTTGATGCAAAGGTTGCGATGAGTACTACAAAGGCTACCATAATTTTAATAGGAAACCCAATTACAAGGAGATTAAACTGTGGCATAGTCTTCATAAGCATACCAAAAATAACATCGGCAAGCAATGAAAGTGCAATAATTGGAAAAGCTATCATAAAACCTACTAGAAACATATTTGATACAGCTTTTATCATATAGTGAAAGATATCTTTACTCATAATAAAACCACCTAAAGGAACACTCTTTAAAGAGCTATCTACAAAAAGCAGTACCCAATGATGCAAATTTAACGAAAGTAGTATCATAAGCCCCATCAGTGATAAAAATTGCGAAATAATAGGCATAGAAACCCCAGTTTGAGGGTCAATAGCACTTGCCATGGAAAAGCCCATCATAAAAGATATAATTCCCCCTGCAAAGGTGATGACATTATACGCGAGAAGGAGAACTATCCCAACAACTAAACCAAGCATAAACTCACTCAAAATTGCCACAACTATAGTAGGAATGTTAATGGCTATCTCTAAAGGGGGCATTGAAGAGTAAAAAACAACAGTGAAGAAAAAAGCCATTGCAGCCTTTATTCGCATGGGGATATTTTTATGTGAAAAGATAGGAACCGCTATAAAAAGAGCTGTAAAACGAAAAAAAAGCAGTATAAATCCGACTATGTTTGTCTCATTAAATATCGTTGCCCAACCCACTCTTATACCTACTTTATCTGATGGAGTTTCTTATCTTCTAGTTTATAGACTTTAGAACATTTATGAGCGAGAGCATTATCATGTGTCACCAAAATTATAGCTGCCTTTTTACTCTCACAATACTCAAAAAAGAGTTGCATCACTTCATCAGCTGTCTCACTATCTAAGTTTCCAGTAGGCTCATCTGCAAAAATAATACGAGGCTGTTTTGTTAAAACTCTAGCAATAGAGACCCGTTGTTGCTGTCCACCTGAGAGTTGTGTCACCTTTTGATGCATAGGTTCTTTAATGTTTAGGCGTTCAATCAGTGCGTCATCTATCCTGTTTTGAGAGAGTATCTCTGCTACTTCAAGGTTTTCATAAGCACTAAAACCATTAAAAAGATAATGCGACTGAAAGATAAGCCCTAAGTCATGCCTCTTTATCTCTGAAAGCTTTTTTTGGCTCATCTTTTCTATATCTTCACCGAAAAGTTCTACACTCCCTACATCCTGTTTTAAAAGTGTTGAGAGAATATGAAGCAGAGTAGATTTTCCACTCCCACTCATCCCAATGATAGCAATAGTATCACCCTCATTCAGTTCCAATGAAACATCTGAAAAAAGTTGATACTCAAAAGTGTGTGATAAATTTTTAGCTGATAGTAGATTCATAAGTAAGATTATAGCATAAGAAACTTTTTACGAGGTAAAGAGGTCTAAGGTAGGTTTAGCAAAAAATTGGCAAAAAAAAGGGCTAAGACCGAAGTCTTAGCCCTTATGAAAGTAAAAGAAAAAGATTAAGCGAAAAGCTTAACCCATTTGTGCAGCAACTTCTGCAGCAAAATCATCTTCAGCTTTCTCAATTCCTTCACCTACTTCAAGGCGAATAAATTCAGTAATTGTTGCAGTTCCACCTAATGCTTTAGCAGCATCAGATACAGCTTGTGCAACTGTTTTTTTGTCATCTAAAACATATTGTTGGTCTAAAAGAGCTTGTTCTTTATCTAACATAGTGTTATCTAAAATGAAACGAGCTACTTGACCTGGTACAATTTTGTCCCAGATTTTTTCAGGTTTACCTTGTTCTGCTAACTTTGCTTTAATATCAGTTTCAGCTTGAGCCATAACTGCATCAGTAAGTTGCATCATAGAGATATATAATGGAACATTTTTCTCTGTTTTTTTCAAACGAGCTAGTTCAATATTCTCTTTCTTAAGTGCTTCAATACGACCTTTCGTTTCACTCTCAACATAAGCAGGATCGAAATCTTTGTAGCTTAAAGTTGTAGGTTTCATAGCAGATGCATGCATAGCAACTTGCTTCATTACATCTCTCATACCCTCAGCAGTCTTCTCTGAATCACACGCAGCTTTAACGATAACCGCGATACGGTTGTTAGAGTGAATGTAACCATTAAGTGCTTCAGTAGGACCTGCAGTTAAAGTACCAAAACGACGAAGTTCAATCTTCTCACCAATTTTGATAACTTCAGCAGTAAACTTTGCTCCAAACTCACTTGCCATAAATGCAGCAACATCAGCTGGTTGATTAGCAAAAATCTCTTCAGTAGTCTCTTTTACAAGATTTTGGAAACCTTCATTTTGTGCAACAAAGTCAGTTTCAGAGTTGATTTCAATTACAGTTGCTTTTGAAAAATCATCAGCAATTTTGATACCAGCAAGACCTTCAGCCGCTACTCTATCAGCTTTTTTAGCTGCTTTAGCGATACCGCGTTCTTTAAGCCACTCAGTAGCTTTTGCCATATCACCATCAGATGCAACTAAAGCTTTTTTACAGTCCATCATAGGAGCATCAGTTGATGCTCTTAGTTCTTTAACCTGTGCTGCTGTAACTGCCATAATTACGCTTCCTCTGTTGCTGCTGCTGGTGCTTCAGTCGCCTCAGCTGCTTCTTCAGTTTGCTCTTCTTCTGCAGGTGCTGCAGCAAGTGCTTTCCCTTCGTTAATCGCAGCTGTCATTTCACGACAGAAAAGTTGGATTGAACGGATTGCATCATCATTACCAGGAATTGGGTAAGTGATAAGATCTGGATCACAGTTAGTATCAAGTGGTGCAACGATAGGAATGTTTAAACATCTTGCTTCTAAAACAGCGATGTGCTCTTTTACTGCATCAACTACAAAAAGCATATCTGGAAGTTTTTTCATATCACGGATTCCACCGAAGTATGCTTCTAGTTTTACTTTTTGACGAGAAAGCATAAGTGCTTCTTTCTTTGTTAAAAGATCAATTTGACCATTTTCTTGCATCTCAGTAATAACATCAAGTTTACGAATAGACTTTTGAATAGTTGGGAAGTTAGTAAGCATACCACCTAACCATCTGTTATCTACATATGGCATACCACAGTCGATAGCCGCTTGTTTTACAGAGTTACGAGCTTGTTTCTTAGTACCAACGAAAAGTACAGTTTTACCTTCAGCCGCTGCATCCATAACGATTGTATATGTATTACGGAAATAACGAAGCGTTTTCTGTAAATCAATAATATAGATGTTTTTACGAACACCAAAAATATATTTTTTCATTTTCGGGTTCCAACGACGAGTTTGGTGTCCGAAGTGTACACCACATTCTAAAAGGTCTTTCATAGTTACCATAGGGTAATCCTTAAAGGCTATTGTTTCAAGCCAGAGTTTTCTAAAGAAACTTTTTGCTTTCGCAAAATCGCTTCGCTAGTTTTGTTAGTTTTCTTCGATAATGTCGGACACTATTTACCAAAAGGTAAGATGCACTAACTTTTGACACATATCTGTTGAATGTTCTCTTTACTTCAAAAGAAGAAGAAAAATCCGCGAATTATACTCAAAAATTATTTAATATAAGCTTTTAGTGCTATATTTTTGAAGTATTACAATTTATTATCCTTGTTTCAAATTACTTTTATATTTTATGATGTATAGTATCGGATAATTATTATTTACAAAGGGAAATTATGAATAAGCCTTTACTATTATCATTAGTAACTGCAACAATTTTAACGACAAGTTTAAATGCGCAGTCTATGTATGAACGCATCCAAGGTATGGAATTGCAGATGAAACAACTCCAAGGGGAGATTACTACTCTTAAAGAGAATGAAGAGAAGATGAAAACTACTGCTCTTCAAGCAGAAGAAGAGAAAGCGAAAACTTCCGCGGACTCTGATGATGATGAAAATGAAGCTGTAGTTGCTGACGACGAAGAGGAAGATGATACTTCAGTCGCTTCGGATGATGAAGATGATGCTTCAGCCGATTCTGATGATGAAGACGATGATGACGAAGAAAGCATTGAAGATACCGTTTCTGAAATGGAAGAGAGTATTACCGATTTAAACAAAAATACAAATGGTAACCATCTCAAGTTTAAAGCAGATTATAGATTTGCAATCGATAATCTACAGTATAAAATGGCTGGTAAAGATGCTTCAGGCGAAGACACGCGTAAGAATGATGCCTTTATGACAAATAGACTCTGGCTCAATATGAACTGGAAAGCAACTGAAAATCTTAGTTTCACAGCACAAATGGCATATCAAAAAGCTTTTGGTGCAAGGAGCGGTTGGAACTCAAATATGGTTCCAATGGAAACTTTTGACTGGATTACAAATGAAAATCCTTACGATGGTACACTCCGAATCCGTTCTGCTTACTTCTTATATAAAAATGATACTTTTATGAGTGCTGATATTCCATGGACATTTAGTATAGGTCGTCGTCCATCTACAAATGGTCACTTAGTAAATTTAAGAGATGATGATGGTTCAGCATCACCAATGGGACATAACATTAATGTTGAGTTTGATGGTTTAAGTTCTAAATTTGCTTTTGATGATCTAACAGGCATCGATGGAATGTACTTCAAATTTTGTGCTGGTCGTGGATTAACAAATGCTAGTCCAAGATTTTTTGCGATAAATCCTAGTACTGGACAAGCTATTGCAAATGGTGCACCTTATAGTAAAAATAGAAGTGATATTCCAGATATTGATTTAGCAGGATTAATCTTTGTTCCCTACAATGATGGTCAATATGGAATTGCTACACAATACTACTATGCAAATAATCTAATTGATGCAGATATGAAAGGTCAGACATTAAGTGGTTATAAAACAGTTGGTGGTATGCATGCAATTACTGCTAACTTTACTATGAATGGTATCGGGGATGAGTGGAGTGACTATCTTGATGATACTTTCTTCTTTGTAAGTGGAGCGATGAGTATTACAAATCCTAAATCAGATCAGAGAATGCTTTATGGAGCATCGAACCTTGATGGTACGACAAATAAAGCAGGAGAATCAAAAACTGGTTACTCTGTTTGGGCTGGACTACAAATGCCATCAATATTCACAGAAGAGGGAAAATGGGGTCTAGAGTATAACAAAGGTTCTCAATACTGGAGAAGTATAACTTATGGTGAAGATACCGCTATTGGTTCAAAACTTGCAGCCCGTGGTAGTGCCTATGAAGCATATTTTACAGAACCTCTTATAGAAGATATACTCTCTGTTCAACTCCGTTATACTTATGTAGATTATGACTATACTGGAAGTGCTGGATTCTTTGGCGATACTACAGGTACAGCTATGTCTATTAAAGATATTCAAGCTGCTGCAGCGGCAGGAAGTGCTCAAATGGCAGGATACGCTTCTCAGATTGTTGATAAAGCGCAAGATATCCGTTTCTATATTAGATATAGATATTAAAGCGATTAGGTTCTCACTTAATGTGAGAGCCTTAATTCTCTCATTTACGAAGCTTGAAGCGCTTCTAACTCCGCTTTTACTTTTGCTACATGCTCTTTGACACGCACTTTTTCAAAGACAGCTTTTACAATACCCTCTGGATTTATAATGAGCGTTGTACGAACGATGCCCATATACTCTTTTCCATAGTTCTTTTTAAGTTGCCACACACCATACTCTTGCATCATCTCTGTAGATTCATCACTTAAAAGTGTAATGCCTAACTCTTTTTTCTCTATAAAGTTACGGTGTTTTTTTGTACTATCGGCACTTACTCCCAGTATGATTGCATCAAGATTCCCAAAATCAGGTGCAGCCTCTGTAAACTCACATGCTTCGGTTGTACAGCCGGGTGTATTGTCACGAGGGTAAAAGTAAAGTACTACCCACTTTCCTTGCAAATCACGAGAGCATATCTCAACATCATCTTGGTTAGGCAGACAGAATTCTGGTGCTTTTTCATCAATTTTTATCATTTAATTTTTTCCTTTTGTTAATTTATATCAATGCAGTTCTAAAACACGAACAATAGAAGATATACCCATATCCCACTAAAAGAGGTAAAGATAATCCCTAAAAATGTTTTGGCCGCTAAAAGTTTATGTCCTCGTGATGCATTTCCAGGGAGTCTTTTTTTGACAAAATTATAATTCCCTGTAAATATAGTCACACTCCAGTAGTAAAGCATGACAATAGCTATGATAATATGCAAAATCAATACAACTAAAGCATAGGTATAAGGGACATTGCTCTCACTCATAAAAGCTTCAAAACCACCCCCTACACGAACACCAAGTTCAAAGTAAGCGATGACTATTACAGCAAATATAAAAAGCAGATTTTGTAAAAGAGTATGGAGTTTATACATCCCTTTACGCGCAAAAATAATTGCTACATATACAAGTAGCGGTAAAAATGCCACAATGAGCGTCACCATATCCATAAACAGAGGTGCTTTAGTGCCTAGAAAACCAGCTTGAAACATATACTCCATTTTATCCTCTCTTTTTTTTGATTTTGTAGTATACAACAGATAAAATAACTAAAAGTGCGACAACAGCTATAGTAATCTGTTTAAGGTAGATACTAATAAGCTCTTGGTTTTCTCCTATAAAGTAACCAAGAAGTGTCAAAACCAATGCCCAAATTCCCGCTCCAAGTGCCGTATATGATGCAAACTCAGCTACATTCATACGCGCTAAACCTGCAGGAATAGAGATAAACTGACGGATTCCAGGGATAAGTCTTCCACTAAAAGTAGAGATATGCCCATGACTTGCGAAGAAATTTTCCATCTTTAAAAGTGTCGCCTCTTTGATAAAAAAATACTTCCCATACTTGAGTAAAATGGCACGACCAAGTGTTAAGGCTAAAAAGTAGTTCACAAAAGCACCAACTAAAGAACCACCCAAAGCACTCAGCATTATAAAAGTGATACTCATCTCCCCTTGTGATGCAAGATACCCTGCAGGAATCAATACTATCTCACTAGGGAAAGGAACAAAACTACTCTCTATCGCCATCATTATAAAGATACCAAGATATCCCCAGTCAAATATTTGATCAACTAAAAGTTGTGCATATTCATGTATCATAGAGTTTTTCCTATTGCTTGTATCATTTTTGTAGCTACATCTTTTTGAGAGTAAGTTAGTAGTTTTTCACTCTTTGATTTTAAATCTAAATCATCTAAAACAGCTAAAAAATTCTGCTCTAACTCCAAGCCTTCTCTCTCACACCATCCCATATTATGTTCTACTATAAAGGATGCATTAAAAAACTGATGATCTCCTGCTGCGTAGGGGTAAGGAATATAAAAAGCAGGACAGCCATTTGCTGTAAGTTCCCAAAGAGTACTCGCCCCTGCCCTACTAACAGCTAAATCTGCTTTTTCTATAAGAGCAGGTAACTCTTTTGTAAAAGCGTAGAGTTCTACCTCCACTCCTATCTCTTTATAAGACTCTTCTACTCTCGTAAAATCTGCTTCACCCGCTTGATGAATGATTTTAATACCCTTAGAATCAAGTTGCTTAGCTACACTCAGTGCTAAATCATTGATAGCCCTAGCCCCATGACTTCCACCTAAAAAGATGATGCACTCAAGTGACTCTCTCACTCTTGCCGTTTTAGTAAAAATCTCTTTTGTAGGGTAGCCTTGTATGCTAGCATCTGCATCATAGGCAGAGAGAAAACTTTTTGCAAAGGGTTTAAGCAGAGAGTTTAATCTTCCAGCAACAGCATTTTGTTCATGAATAAAAAGCGGTATAAAAGAGCTAAGTGCGGCTAATGATGCAGGTGCAGCAGAGAATCCTCCTACACTATAAACAGCTTTTATTTTATGTTTTTTAAGTAGTTTTCTTGCTTGTAAAAAGGCTCTAAAGACTCTGTATAAAGCTTTTATCTTTCCTAAGCCTTTTTGATTTACCACACCTGTAGTCTCTAAAAAATAAACATAAGAAAAGTTACTTCTCTCTTGAAAGTATTTTCTATCTTGCCCCTTTGTTGAGCCGATAAAAATCACCTCATTTCCCTCTTTTACTGCAGCTTCTACAAGTGCTTCGGCTATCATCAAGTGCCCACCAGTTCCACCACCAGTTATACATAGTTTCATCTATTTTTTCCCATCCATATCTACTCTATTTGATGCCATAAGCACCATTCCTACACCAAAAGCTGCCCCAAGCATTGCCGAACCCCCATAAGAGAGAAAAGGTACACTAATACCCTTAATAGGTGTGATACCACTTATTCCATAGGCATTGACTAAAAAAGCAAAAGATAAAATCAACCCTATTCCTATACTAAAAAGATAGACACTCTTATCTTCTGCACGGTTTGCTATTTTAAAGATTCTTTGGAGCATCCATAAAAACACAATAACTACAAACAAAACACCTATAAAGCCAAACTCCTCAGCTAAACCCGCTAAAACGAAGTCTGTATGCACCTCCGATAAAAATCCTAGTTTAAAAGTACCATTGCCTACACCGACTCCAAAAATACCACCATTATGAATAGCATTGAGTGAGTGTCCTATCTGGTAGGGTTCTACTTCAACAGGAACTCTTAACTTATCTGCTAATGATGCAGGGAGTAGTTCTAAAACACTGTTTTGTGCTAATGCCCACCATGATTTTATACGTAAAATTCTATGTTCAGCTGTCAATATAAAAAGTACTACAGAAACAATAATAGAGATAAATATAGTAAAGAAAAAACGAAAACTACTCCCTGCTAAAAAGACCATAAAGAGTAGTGTTGAGCCAAGCACAACAACCTGCCCTAAGTCTTTTTGTAAAAAGGCAATAATAAACATCGCTAAAATAAAGATGATTCCATAGGGGGCAAAACGCTTAAACTCATTTAAAAGACTCATCCCCTCATGATGACTAATCTTACGAGAAAAACTCCATGCTAAAAAGTAAACAAATCCCACCTTAAAGAACTCTACAGGTGCTAAAGAAAAGCCTGCTATTTTAATCCACCGTTTTGCACCACCTACTGAGGGCACAACACTCTCTGGGAGAAAAGGCATAGCTATCATAAGTATAAGTGAGCCAAAAAAGAGTAAAAAACCTATGCGTTTGAGCC
>JALSUU010000025.1 GCA_027071075.1 Sulfurimonas sp.
GTATGAAACACTTAAAAAAGGTCTGTTACAGAAGCTTTTGAGTGGGGAGATTAGAACAAAGGAATCAAAAAATGAACTATAAAATATTTTGTGATGAAAGTAATCATCTTCTTAATGATAAATCAGATGTGATGGTTAATGGTGCAGTATGTATTTGTGAAGATGAAGTGATTAATATAAATAAATATATAAAGCATTTAAAACATAAACATAATTATTACAATGAATTAAAATGGACAAAACTTATAAAATCTCAAAAAGAGTTTTATGTAGAACTTATAGATTATTTTTTTTCAAGTAGTATGAGATTTAAAGCTACTTTTATACCTAATAAAAAAGATGCTAATCACAAAGAATATGGATATAGTTTTGATGAGTTTTACTATATAGTTTATCATTACACTATTAAAAATTTTGTAGAAGCAGGTAATAATTATAAAATATATCTTGATTATAAAGATATAAATGGTGGTAAGAGAGTAAAAAAATTAGAAAAAATTCTATCTCATAGAGGTAAAACGGAAGCTTTTATAATTCAATCTCAAGAATCTCAAATTTTGCAACTATGTGACCTTTTCATAGGGGCAATAGCTTATAAAAACAGAACAGATATTCCGCATGAAAGTGAAATTAAAAACTTTGTTATTGGCTATATAGAAGAAAAATTACAATATAAACTTATTAGCACTACTCCTTGGGAAAAAAAGTTTAATATATTTAGATGGATAGTAGGGAATAAATCATAATGCATCTTTTAAATGATTTTGAGATTAATACTTTGTCTGAAGATGGGATTAAAACTCTATATAAGATATTTGAAAATGATTTTATTACAAATACTACCCATTTAACAAAAGATTCTATATCCTTTCCAATTGAAATAAAATATCATCACAAATGTCCTTGTCCATTTGGTGGTTCACAAAAACCTAAGAAGTTTTGGCATGTAATTACAAGAGACAAAAAGAATCCTAGCAAAAGTAACAATCCTTGTTTAGATGCTAAAGAAAAGATAAGGGCTTATGACAAGGCTAGAGCTAAACGGATTCACTGGATAAAGATATTTATTGATACTTGGCAAACTGATAGTAATTTAGATTATTTTTATCAACAAAGAGGAAATAATGAAGATAATTTAATAATTTGGCATCAAAATAAAAAGTTTTTAGTGGTTATTAGAAGAATAGGAAGCAATAGCGATAGATATTTAGTATCATCTTTTGTAATTCATGATAAAGAAAAACATAGATATACAAAACAGTTAAAAGAGTATGTAGATAAAAAACCAACAGGAATAGAGTGGTTTTAAAAGATTGGTCGCCCATACGGCGGGACGAATCGCCACTTGTAAAAAGTCAGACTTTTTACTACCCCTAAAGACAACATACATTGAGTTAGCATTGGTAGTTCAAGGTTGGTATTATAATATAATTATATTTAAAAACTAATAATAACTTTAAGTTAATTATTAAATGTGTATAAATGAAACATAAGGAACCTTAATTGAGCGAATACCTACAATCAGAACTTCCAGCGATAGAGCTTTTTAAGAAGCTTGGATATGAATACTTTGATGCCAAAGGCGAAATGTATGAGGTTGTTCTTGAAGATAAACTAGCAACTTCACTCAAAAAAATAAACCCTTGGCTAAATGAAAACAACCTCCAAAAAGTCGTTCGCAAACTCTTAGCTTCAAGCACTATGGGTAGCTCGTCTATGGAGATAAACTCTGAGATACACAAACTTATAACTCGTGCTGATGCTCTCTCACTCAAACCTACACCAGATGAACACCCAAAAGCTGTAAAGTTTATAGACTATGACAACCTTGATAACAATGAGTTTCTTGTAGTTAATCAGATGAAGTTCAAAGGGGAACGCGCTAACTCTATTCCTGATTTAGTTGTATTTGTTAATGGGCTTCCACTTGCTGTTATAGAAGCTAAAAATCAAACCATAGATATAAGTGATATTCCAGATTTAGAGTATTATCAGACAAATTCGCCTAAACTGTTTCACTACAATCAGATAATAGGTGCTATTAATCGCATATCTGGCTTATATGGTACGATAGAAGCTTCAATGAAGTTCTACTCAAAATATAATGAAGTTGCATCTCATGAGCTTGTAGAGTTGTTAGATAATGAACCAACTCCACAAGATATTTTAATCTACAATCTATTTGAGAAAAGAAGATTTCTTGACATCACCAAATACTTTGTAATCTTTGAAGTTGTTGAGGGTAGAACTATCAAAAAACTACCAAGATACCAACAACTAAGAGCTGTTAATAAAATAGTTGATAGACTTAAAAATGAAAACCGTGGTGGTGTTGTCTGGCATACACAAGGAAGTGGTAAATCTATCACTATGATTTATCTTGCTACTAAGTTAAGAGCTGAAACAAGTGGGTTTGATAATCCTACTATTATGGTGCTAACCGATAGAACAGATTTAGATAACCAAATCAGAAGCACTTTTAACAGAGTGGGCTTTTCAAATGTTATACAAGCAAACTCAATCTCACACTTAAAGACACTGCTCAAAGATAACTACGGTAAAACACTAACTTCAACTATACAAAAGTTTCAAGAGAGAGCCGAAGAGAAAAAAGAGGTTGAAGTATTAAGCGATAAAGAGAATATATTTGTATTGATTGATGAAGCCCACCGTTCGCAATATGGACTAACTGCTTCCTATATGAGACAATCACTTCCAAACGCCAAGTTTATAGCCTTTACGGGAACACCGATAGACAAAGAGAATAAATCAACCCTTCACGAGTTTTACGGTGGCGACTACATAGACAAATACACTATCAAACAATCAGTAGCAGATGGTAATACTCTTCCAATACTTTATGAAACGGGGCTAAGTAAGTTCTTTATAGAAAAAGAGCTACTTGATGCTGAATTTAATAAGATGTTCGGAAATGAGAGTGCTAAAAAACAAGCGATACTTAAAACCAAGGCTACACAACTTGATAAAAATGCTACAAGGAGAGTTGAAGAGATAGCCAAAAGTATTGTAGAACACTATAAAAACAAGAGCTATTTAGATGGCTTCAAGGCAATGATAGTTTGTCATAATAGATACCAAGTGATAGCCTATAAAAAAGCATTTAATAAGTTAGCAGAGCAAGGGCAAAACAACTTCCAATCAAAAGTTATAATGAGCTTTGATACAAAGAAAGACCCACAAGAGTTTTATGATTTAGCTACACCAGAAGCCGATACAAAAAAAGCGATAGAAGATTTCAAACTACCATTTGGAGATGAGAACGATAAAAGCCGTGGTGGTAAAAGACAGTTTGATAACACTGCTTTTCTAATTGTAAGTGATATGCTTCTAACGGGATATGATGCTCCGATACTTCAAACCCTTTATGTAGATAAGATACTCAAAGAGCATAATTTACTTCAAGCCATAGCAAGGGTTAATAGAACAAGAAAAGGTAAAGTAGCTGGGTATGTTGTAGATTACGCAGGAATTACAAAACACCTTGTTGATGCTCTTGAAATATTTAGTGGAGATTTGGAACCAAGTGATGTAATGGTGGATATAGAGAGTGAAAAAACAACTCTTGAAAATAGACACACTAAGCTTGTTAATTACTTCAAAAGTATCAAGAAAAATAGAGAAAGTGAAAGAGACGACTTTATACTTCAAGCTATAAGCTACTTAAAACCAGAAGATATAAAAGATAAATTCAAAGAGCTTGTAAGTGATTTTAATAAGTCAATGAATATAGTGCTTCCAGATGCTTTTGCTTCAAAGTATGATTATGATTTCAAGCTATACAACGAAATAAAAATGATGGTTAGAGATAATAAAGAAAAAATCACTCGTGAAGATAGTAAGAAGCTTCAAATGATATTAGATGAGCATTTAAGAGCTAATGGTATTGAGTATTTACTTGAAGAAGCTATTGATATAACTGATTACAAGAAGTTTCAAGAAGCACTTACAAGAGAAGGCAAACACAATCCACTTGATAAAGCAAAAGCAATAATCAAAGCTAATGAAGAAGAAAATCCAGAACTGGCACTTGAACTCTCTGAACTATTGGAAAGAAAATTGATTGATGCTAAGGTTGATAGAAAACAAGCTGTTATAGATTTATTTAGTGATATGGAAGAAATTATTAATCGCCATAAAAATAGATATAGTAGTGTTGGACTGAGTGATGAGAAGCACCTTGTAGTTTATGATTTAGTCCAAGAGTTAAGTGATGAAGCTGATAAGCTTACACTTGAAATATTTGATACATTAAAAGAAGAACTCATAACTCCTGCGGTACTTGTTCAAAGTGATGCTCAAAAAGATATGAGAAACTGTATTAAGCCTATACTTGCTAAATATGGAGTAGATAGAAAAATGTCAAAGACAATAATTGCTAAGTTGGTAGAAACATTTGTATAGTATAGAATATGGGACTAAAAGTATTGTATTTGATATAGAGAGAAAACCTAATCAAAAGAATACCTATATCAATGTAGATACCGATGGGGTGCTTGTAAAGACAAATGACACTACCACTATAGAAGATATTAATAAAATGGTAAAAAATAAATCAGCTTGGATAAGTAAAAAGCTCAATATCTTCAAAAGGGTAGCAATCAATAAAGATATTAGTACTGGCTCAAGACTTTACTATCTGGGTAAGAGTTACTATGTTGAGATGATTAAAAATGAGACTGCTGAGACTATTACTATAGACTTCACTCACTCAAAGTTCCATATAACTACCCCAATAAAATATTCTGATACTGAGTTAAATAATGCTATTGAAAACTTCTACAAGCACAAGGCAACAGAAAAAATAATACCACTCACTAAAAAGTGGGCTAAGATTATGGATGTAGTACCTGAACATATTAGTTTCAGGTACTCAAAAAAGAGATGGGGAAGTTGTAGCTCAACAAATCGTATATCGTATAACTATCATCTTGTTAAACTATCTTCTTCATTGATTGAGTATGTTGTAGTACACGAATTAGCTCATATTACTTTTGAGAATCACTCTAAGGATTTTTGGAAATTAGTTCATAAACATTTGCCAGACTACAAAGTGAAAGAAGATAAGATTAGAGTGTTTGAGAAGCTGATTTAATTTAATCATAGTTACTAAGCGATAGAGTAGGGTATTACTTAGAAGGTTAACTATAAGGAATATACCTATATAATATCGATGTTAAGTAATATATTGAGTAATAATTTGTTTTATATATGTCGAAAAAGTACGGTGTTTGTGGAGTAGGTTGATGTTATTGTAAGTGGTGACCCCGAGGAGAATTGAACTCCTGTAACATGGATGAAAACCATGGATCCTAACCGCTAGACGACGGGGCCACTCTGTTTTATTTTTATAACTTTTTTTGTTGAGCCGAAATTATATAGACTTCATGCTTAAAAAACCATAAAGTCTAAAATAAAATTAGTGATTAATCGTAAAAACTACGAAGTGCTCTAATAATTACAGCATTTTTAGAAATACTTTCTGCTTTTGCATTTTCATTTACTGTATTGTAAATATCTAATGGAAGAGAAATTGAAAAAGTTTTTGTTTCAACTTTTTTCTTTTTAGCGATCATAGAAGTTACATTTGTAAGTAGCTCAATAATCTTTTTAGTATCTATTGGTTTTTGGATGAAACTATTTACACCAACCTTAATAGATTCAGAAATTTTTTCAATATCATTACTTGCTGAAATAACGATAATGATTTGAGCAGGATTGATCTCACGAATTTTACGAGAGAGCTCAATACCATCCATTCCTGGCATGATGATATCAACAAAAATCACATCTGGTTTCGCTTCCATATATGTCTTAAGTGCTGATTCACCATCAAAGCATGAGTTTACATCTGAAAAAAAGTTCTTAAAAGTTGAACTTAAAAGCTCATTTGTCACTTTTTCATCTTCTACTACCATTGCTGTAAGTTTTTTTGTTTGTTCTGTGAGTTGAATTAAATCAATGTTTGCCATTTATTTTCCTTTAGTTAATATTTAATATATGTAAAATTATACAACATTAATGGTTAATAAATGTAACATATATAATATCTCAAAACCTGTTAGTATAGAAAAACCCAAATATAGGGCATTCTTAGTAGTTGTATTGTGATTTTATATTAGTGTTTTATATGGTTTTTTAGTTTATTTCTTTTTTAAACTGCTCTAACCATTCAATATCACTCTCTTTAGAAGCTTCTTTTTGATCTAGCAATGATCCTATAATATTGATAAGTGTCTCTTCATCCATAAACTTTAGTAAATCTGAGTTTATAGCAGTTTGTGAAATAGTGTCATAGCTATTGAGTAAGTTCTGTATATCTTTTATTAATTGTTCTTTTTTCGTCATAACTTATCGAATCTTTACAATTTTGTGAGGGGTCTCTTTAAAAACCTCTTTAAAAGCATTTGCACGCACCTCTTTCATCTTTCCTGTTGCTACAGGAGATAAAAAGTAAGCTCTATCTATACATTCATCAGGGTCATAATTATTGTCGTGTAAGAAAACTATCTGTTTGTCTAGTTTGTTTACTTGTGCTGCTAATGCTTGAGCATATGCTATGATAGCTTTATGGTGTCTATCATGTTTATGACCCATCCCAAAAAATACAAACTTTCCACTCAAACGAACATTTGGGATATCGATGTAGTTTAACTCTTTATCATAGCGTGTAAACTGAGTTGATGTCAGCTTATCTAAATCTGCATCAAACTCTTCAATAATTGGTGTTGGAGCGATATTTGCACGGTTGTAGTTAAAGAGGTATTTTATCTCTACTAACTTATTTGGATAGATGTTTTTCAGTCCTGCATTAATCACATAACTCATTGGATCTTCATTGAGTGGGACAAACTCATCGTACTTTTCAAAACCATCCTCTTGTAAAAAACGACTCATAGAGAAGCCTACTGGTGAGAGTTCAGGGTTATATAAAAAGATAGTACCACAAACAGTTTTACGCTTTTTTTTGAGCATATTTTCAACATCAGCACCTGTAATTTTTTCATCATCATTTTCATTGAAGTAGATATAGTGACCATTTATGTAGTCCATATCAAAATTTGTTGTAAACTTTCCAAATATTTGCATTTTATTTCCTATAATTGTTGATGGAATTATACTATAATTAATCCTATGATTTATATAGCTTTTATAATTTTTACGCTTCTTGTTTTACTCTTAGCATTTTACCAATGGCAATACTATATGGTATTCTCGCCTACCTTTTATAGAAAAGAAAAATTGTGTGAGAGATGCTCTTTACTAGCCATTCATACCGATGATGATGTGGAACTAGAAGGGGTGATATATGAACCTACTGATGCTAAACAAACCCTGCTTGTATTTGTTGGTCGTTCACATGATGTAGTGGGACTTATAAATAAACTAAGTCACACTTACCCTAATGTGAGAATTGTAAGTTTTAATTATCGCTCTTATGGAAAGAGTGGAGGCTCTATAACAGAGAAAAATCTTTTAAATGATGCGCTTAAAGTTGCATCATTAGTAGAAAAAAATTATGGCGATTTTTTTCTTTTAGGGTACTCTCTTGGTTCAAACTTGGCAGCTTATGTTGCTATGCATCACTATTCAAAGGCACTTTTTCTTATTGGTGCTTTTGATTCCATTGCATCATTAGCAAAATCTAAGTTTGTAGATAAGGGTTTTTTCCCTATGATAGATCTCTCTAAAGTTTTTCGTTATAAACTAAGAACAGGTGAATATGTACAAAATGTAGATACTGATACCTATCTTTTTGTAAGTAAAGATGATGAAACTACATATATTGAGAATGCAAGGGTATTAAAAGAGAAGGTAAAACAGCTCAAAGAGTACCAAGAACTTGATACTTTGAGCCACAAAGAGTTGTTGTGGGATGCTGGTGTAACAGATACTATTAACAAGGTTTTAAATGCTTAACTCTTTTTCAGCCTTTATGAGTTCTACAACGCCATCATACATATCTTGAACACATTGTACTTCACTCACACCTAATCTTCGTTTATTGGATATATCATAAATACCACCTTTAGATTGGGAGTGTTCTCCATCTATACCTCTTATTTGAAGATGATGTTTATCTGTAATGCGTTTAAAAATTTCCATATTTTTTGATAGATTTGGCACTTTAATATGAACACTAGCTCGCATCGCTGTTCCTAAATTTGTAGGGCAAGATGTGATATATCCTAAATGTTTATTGAAGGAAAATTCCATTTTTTCTTCTAGTTTAGAGATGGCAGTTGTAAGTCTAGTAAAGACTTCTTTTATATTACCACCTTTTTGCATGGAGATTATACGAAGTTGATCCTCTTCATTTATCCACACTAAAAATGTTTTATCTTTATTGTGATATATCCCTCGACCCATTGGCCAGTTTCTATTTAAACCAGCAGTCTCAAGAAATCTATCACCCGCTTTAAATAAAAAATGATCTTCTATAAGTTGTTCACTATCCTTTTTACTCATGCCATCTATTGGGTAATATGTACCAGATAAGTCACCATCAAGAGAGTTTAAGGCATTTGATACAATCTTCTCAACTGCATCTCTCTGTTCATCTGATATTGCAGGCCCTAGTGGAAAATCAGCTAAATTTCTACCAACTCTTATTCGAGTAGAGACAATATATTTATCTAAATCATCTGAAGTTGGAGCATTGAGATGATCTGGATTGAGATCACTTTGATGTGTATCATCTTGTGCAAAGTGATGATACTCTTCAATAATAGGATCAAATAAGAGAGCAAAAGTTTTATAGGATTCACTATCCCCAGCATACGCTCCTATGCCACTATCTGGATTTTTAACTCCAGAGTTTATGACATCTTCTATAGTGAAGCCGTTTTGAGTTTTTTTATCTTTTAATTGATCAAAAATATCTTTTGTTAAATATTTCGCCATTAACGATTTATGTTCTTTTGTAAATGTTGGGTATGTCATTTTTATTTCCTTTTATTTGTAAAGTTCAGAGTAACTTCTTCATAAGCTCAATATGATATGATTCTTGATAGTTAATAAAGTCAAAAAACTTTGATAACTCTGCATCTTTAATACGCTCACTTAACTCTTTACACATCACTTTAGCAGCTTCTTCTTCGGCGATGCCATCTACTACAAACTGCTTTAAATCTTTGACGATGTAAGTCATTTCATGAAGCATACGCGGTAGTGTAAGTATACCTAGTTTTGCCATCATATTTCCAAAAGATTTAAGGTGAAAGTGTGATTCATCAATGAGATCTTGGAAAACATTAAACTGGAGTGCATCATTAGTTCTAGCCTGCATATAGGCATAAATCAAGATAAGCTCATACTCTTTGTAAGACTCTTCAAATAAAAAGAGCGTGAGCGCATCTATCTGCTCTTGTGATAGATTTTTATCTAACCACACTCTTTTCATATTAAATGATGTAACTACTACATCATTCATTGGAAAACTCAGAATTTGAGCAAGGTACTCTAAAAGGTAGGCATCATCTGTTTTAACTCTTTCACCTAAAATGGTATCAGGATATAACTCTTGTATTGCTTCTATTTCCTTTACTAAAGAGTTGATAATTATAAAAACAGATGCTTCCTTTTTCAAACTCATATCTCTATCATAATTATAATCTTGATTTGATGCAAGAATATCTTCTCCTAACCACTTCATATGTCGAAATGCTATTTGTGAAAAATCATAAAGACGAGACTTAATCTCCTCATTTCCTATTGCAAATGATGCAAATGTTATATGTAACCATAATTCATGTTTTTTTTGATATAACTTATTCATTGCTCTCTCCCTCTTTATCCTCTACAACTTCACAACTCTCTTTCATCTTTAAAAGATGTAACTCCTCTTTCTCTCCGTTTTGAATATGTTCAAAATTGATGAGAGAAGCTTTAAAAGCACTAAAGACTATATCTGCACAGATTTGTTGTTGTATAGAGAGTTTCCCTAGCTTTTTAACTATTTTTTCAATTGCCGTATTTGCATATTGGGTACTATTATTTATAATCATTTGTGTAAACATAGAACCTATCACTACTGTATCTTGACATCCATTTGTAGCAAATTTTGCATCTTTAATTGTATCTGCATCAAGAAGTGTATAAAAAATAACATACTCTTTTGTTTTTTCATCTAAGGCTACACCGACACAACTTGGATGTTCCATCTTTCCATAGTTTTGGGGATTCATTAAGTGCTCTAGTGTCTCTTTATTTATACCCTCTGGTACTTTAGTATCTTCAAACATATCTTCTCCTTAGTATTTTATTTTTGCAAGGTACAGACCATTTGCTGGAGCAGGTTTGACCTTATATTGCTTTTGCATGGTGAGCTTCTCTTCTATCTGTTGTGCATCAAGAGTGAGTAGCGCTCCAACCATTAAACGAATTTGACTTCGTAAAAAGCCATTTGCTTCAAAGTATAAAATTATATACCTTTTATGCTTATAAGCAAAGGCTTTATATATTTCTCTTTGTGTAGAACCGATATCACTTCCCGTTTTCATAAAACCTTGAAAGTCATGCTCTCCTAGAAACAGTTTTATATTTTGCTTGAGTATCTGAAAGTCTACTTTTTCTAAAAAAGTAATAAACTCACTCTCAAAAGGATTTGAGGCATCTTCTTTTATTATATATCTATAGACTCTCTGTTTTGCACTATAGCGTGCATGAAAATTAGCATCTACTTTTTTGATTTTTATCACTTTTATGGCGGGAGGAAGTTTTTGGTTGAGTACTCTTTGCAGTTTTGTAAGATTCTGCCAAAATTCTGGTAGATCAATATGACACACTTGTCCTGAAGCATGCACCCCTCTATCTGTTCTTCCACTTGCAACAATCTTAGAGTCTATACTAAGTGCAGTGAGTGCTGAGATGAGTGTTCCTAAAATAGTATTTGGGGTCTCTGTCTGTTGTTGAGAACCAAAAAAATGTGTTCCATTATAGGCGAGGGTTAAGGCAACACGCATTAGAATCTTTTTACTATCATTTTTCTATACAAAAAGTATGTTGCCACACTCCAAACTATGGCAATAGTAGGAATAGTGTAGTAAAAAAGTCTATCTTGTAAAATCATGATTGATGCATAGTAAAGAGCTATACTTAAAAACATATAGAGATAGATATAAGACTTTTGGTGTCTTGCATGGACTATTCCAAATGAGAGTATTAAGAAGAGACTTAGAAGCGGAAAGAGACTAAGCAGAGTATCTGTTATAAGCATATGTCTTTTTGCTTTTTTTCTCTCATCAGAACGCCAGTAATCAAGGGTACTTCTATAGGTGGCGAGCTTGGTTTTCATAGTATCATTTATCATCATAGTTTCAAAATTTATTTGGGTGAATTTCTCTTTTGAGTAGCTATAGCCTTGACCTTTTGTGAGTTTGAGCCTTAAAATACCAGAGTCATTGATGAGTTCTGCTCTTTTTGCAGCGATTAAAATCTCCTCTTTTTGTTTTTTATTAAAGAGAAATACCTCACTAAAAGTACCATCTTCATTTTTCTTTCCAAGATAGAGTAACCACTCTCCAAAACTATTTCCAAATTCACTTGCAGAGAGATTAAATTTTGCTTCACTTTTTTTATATACAAGAAAATTTCCTGAGAGAATCTTTGTATGAGGAAAGAGAACAAAAAAGTTGAAACTGAGCAGTATTGTTAAAAGAAGGGCAGGTTTTAGTAATATTTTTAATATATAAGAGGGTTTGATACCCAAAGAGAAAAGTACGACCATTTCATTATCATTGGAGAGTTTTAAGAGTGAGAGTGTCGCAGCAATAAAAAAGGCAACAGGTAGTGTATAAAAAAGTAACTCTGGAGTAAAAAAGAGATAGAGTTTTGTCATCTCCCAGATGCTTAAATGAATAACTGCTGTGTATGTGGCAAGTTTTATAAGAAAGATTACAGAGGCTATGGCAAAAAGAGGCATAAACATCGATACAAATAGTGATGATAGATTATCTATGATGTATTTGTTGAGTCTATGCATAGAGTTAGTAGTTTGCCTGTATATAAGTTAAAATAGGTGTTTCATAGATAAAAACTATAAAAGTAGCCATAGCTAAAAAGGGTACAAAAGGAACGCGTTGTTCCTCTTTTGATCTTTTCATCACAACAAGCATCACTGGCATCGCTAAAAGCGCCGATAAAAAGATAGCTACCGGAGTGAGCTGTAAGCCTAAAAGAGCACCCATAGTCGCAGCTACCATGATGTCACCTTCTCCCATCGCTTCAAGAAGAGGTGTTCTATCGTAGTGTCTATTCCATGAGGTTTTTGTTTTTAAACCTGCTCTATAGACACCTGAAGTCATATAGTAAGAGAGTGCAAAGCGAAGTAGAGTAAATCCCCCTGCAAAGAGCAGGGCATTTTGAAAGTTTTGGATAAAAATTTGTGGTGAAGCAGCTCCCAAAATAGCAAAGATAATGGCTAAAAGATTCAAAGAGTCTGGAACCATCTTATACTTAAAGTCTATCATTGAGAGTGCTAAAAGCATTAAAAAACTCAGGGAGATAAAAAATGATGGGATAGTGATGCCATATTTCATGGCAACAGTTACAAAGATAACCCCCGCTGTTAGCTCTATGAGTGGGTATTGTATAGAGATTTTACTTTTACAAAAGGCACATTTTCCACCTAGAAATATCCAAGAAAAAAGAGGAATATTATGCCAAGGTTTGAGTTTTTCGCCACAACTGTAGCAGTAAGAGCCTTCAAAAACAACACTCTCCTCTTTTGGTATTCTTAAGATAACAACATTTAAAAATGACCCAAAAAGAAGTCCAAATATAAATACAAATAGCATTTCTATCATTTTAATCCCCCAAATCTACGCTCAATTTTCGTAAATTTTTTTATGATTTTGTCTAACTCTTTTGGTGTAAAGTCTGGCCAAAGAGTGTCTGTAAAAAAGAGTTCTGCATAGGCTGATTGCCAGAGTAAAAAGTTAGAGAGTCTATGATCTCCACCTGTTCTGATGAGTATATCGACATCATGCTTACAATCAAGAGTATTTGAGAGCATCTCTATGGTAATATCATCCTCTTCACTTTTGAGTCTATTCATTGCACGAAGTATCTCATCTTGTGCTCCATAGTTCAGTGCTAGAGATTGTACAAGTCCATCGCAGTGTGCAGTTTTTTCTTTTACCATCGTTATTGTTTTTTGGAGTGTTTTAGAAAAGGCGCGAGTATCTCCGATGCTCTCAAACCGAACATTATTTTCTAAATATACAGGCAGTTCATTTTTAAGGTAACTGTTGAGTAGTTTCATAAGAAACTCAACCTCTAGTCGCGGTCGTTTCCAATTTTCAGTAGAAAAAGCATAGAGTGTTAACCTTTCTACTTCTGCAGAGTTAGAGCAGTAAGTTGTTATCTCTTTTACAACCTTTGCCCCTACCTCATGCCCTTTGACTCTTTTCTTGCCTTGCAGCTCTGCCCAACGACCATTTCCATCCATAATGATAGCAATATGTTTCGCTTGATTCATTTATTTATTCTTTTATATTTTTCGCATTGAGGAGTATCTCAAAGGCAAGAGAGAGTTTATCAGTAGTTGGAATCTCTACTTGTTTCTCTTTTGTTAGAAAGGTCATACTATTTGTATCAGTTCCAAAACTTTCAGAGTTTTTTAAAACATTTAAACAGACTGCATCAAGCTCTTTTGTATGGAGCATATTTGTAGCATTTTGCAGTGCATTTGTAGCATCCATTTCTGCTTTAAACCCAACAACACTTACTTCACTTTTATCTATAGAAGCTAAAATATCAGTGTTCTTTTTCAGTTTCAACTCCCAACTCTCTCCTAAAACATCTTTTTTCAATTTTCCCTCTTGTCTGAACTCTGGAATATAATCACTTACAGCTGCTGCCATAAAAAGATAAGGTTTTTTCTGAATAAGGTGAATCTGCTCATCTCTTATCAGTGTAGCTTTAGAGAGTTTTCCTTTTTTAGCGATGCGAATAGAGTCTGTGAGATACTCTAACATCTCCGCAGAGTCTGTAACATCGAGAGTATAAACATCTTCTGGCAAATCTGCATCAAAGCGTGTACTAATGAGATTTACATCAGCACCCTTGCAGTAGAGTGCCGTAGCAACTGCTGATGCCATCTTCCCACTTGAGAAGTTAGAGATATAACGCACATCATCTATCTTCT
>JALSUU010000026.1 GCA_027071075.1 Sulfurimonas sp.
AGCCATATATTTGATCTATTTTTCATAGTATTACCTTTGAATGTATTCATTGTTTTCATTTTTACGGTCTTGTAAACTCTCTTACCAAAATAACCTTGAGGGATGTAGTTATATCTCTTTGCTGTACTACTCCACTCTCCAAATCAACACTCCATGCTTTTGAGTTATCGGCAGCGACCAAAGTACTGGACCAGTACTCTGTTGTATTGCTATCTACAATAGGAAGAGAATAAATATTGTAATAACTATGTCGACTTAGTACATCAGGTGTTCTGCCATACACATCATGATTAATAACAGCAACCCGACACGCTGGATGTCTATAGAGTGAACGCAACTCTTTTAAAGTTGGAACATGCCAATCTGTGTATACTAAACCTTTCGTGTCTGCAGAATCAGTAGTGTCATTTAACTCTTGAGCTTTATTTGAACTAGTTGCCCAATCGTACTCAACAGTAGTCTCAATGATGCAACTCTTTTTATCTTCACTCAAAACTGAACCAAGAGGACAAGCCATCCACATAAGATTTTTGCTCATATCTACATAAATATTTGCAGGAATGTAGAAATCTTTCCCTTTAATCCTCACAGTCGCTTTTGTATCTGTTTGGTTCACTAGAAATTTTCCTGGACACTGTACTGGATTTTCTGGATTATATTCTACTCTTGCATCACTACTTATAACTGCAAAACTTTTTACTACAAACACAAAAAACAACATTGAACTTATTATAAATATTTTCATCTTTTTTCCTTTAATTTAGTACTACAAATATTTCTGAACTAAATAAAGTTCGTATAATATAACTAAAATCTTCATCTTTAGCACCATCATTTTTTCTTACATAAGGATTCACTTGTCCCGCTATTTTTGGATAGATAACATACATTAGTTCACCATTAAAATAAGGTGCAATTTGCCCAAGAGGAATGTTTCCATTACTTGAATTATTATAAGACGCATTGTAAACATAATTTGTTTGTACGACTCCTACACTTCCTGTATCTAAGTTAATTGTCGCTAGAGCTTTATTTAGTAAAGTTTGTCTTTGTGCATACGCATATACCAAATCTACTGGTGTATCTTGCAGTGGAAAATTTATATATCCTGAATTATTGTTACCTAAAGCTTCTAAGTAATCATAATGCTGGATATTAGGGAGTGCATACCAAGCATTCATCTGCCAAGTATTGACATTCGCATACTCGTTTGTACTATCATACACTCGTCTTTTATTATAACTATCTACTTTCAAAGCCAAGTAAGGTTTTGTAAAATCTAGATTTGGAAAATAGACTTCATTCACCATTTTTGCACTTTTTGAATAGTCAATAATACTCTGCAGTTCTGTTACTGTTGGTATATTGACATCCTGAGAACCACAATACCCTTGCATTGACATGATTTTGTTATTAAGAAGGCGTGTCTTTTTATCTGCAGAATGTTCTCCAAAACTTGCATAAAGAAGATTGTACCCATATTGCGAACTATAACTACTACCATCCCAACCAGTTGGATGGTATGCATCGGTTGGAAGATGCTGTTTTATGCGACTTCTTGATGTCCACATAAGACCAGTTAAATCATCTCTAACACATGCCCAATCTGTTGCATCATCAGCTAAAGCTATCCCATTTAGGTCGAGTTTTGTAAACCTGGATGGTGTTTCATTGAGTGGTGCAAGTTTTACAGACTTAGCACTAGCATAGACATTTGCATTAAGAGTATCTCTGCTTTTATCAATATAAGCATCGCCATCCACATTAAGTAGTTTTATTCTGTATTGACGATCAATTTGACGATTTGTCTTTGCTTCATTTAAAAACAGCATCTTAGTATCGTTCCATGCATAATAAATTCCTCCACTTTGTCTTTCTCTTTGTAGTACAGTAGAGGAAACAGTGGTATTGTTTACATCTTGGGCATCCGTTGGCAACTTAATATTTTCAACTCTATAAGATACAGTATACTGATTTGTATTGTTTGGAGATGGTTTTGGATATATATGTACTAGAAATCTTGGGTACTCACTATCTATAGTCTTACTACTCTCTAGCCAAATTGTTGGTTTTACATCAATAGCAAAGTCCGTCTCAGCTTTTAAATGTTTAGGAGCATAAGTCGAGTTATCAGTAACTCGAATGCTTAAGTTGTAATTGTTTTGTATATTTCCTTCTGCTTTCGGATTTAAACTAATGTATCCTTGATTATTAATAGAAAAGTGACCTGCATCATTTCCCGCAATTATCTCATATTTGTAGGTATCTCCAACATCTGGATCTTGTACAACAACCTGAGCCAACTTAGAATAATCTACAGCTTTAGAATTTCCTCTAATGGTAGCAAAGGTGGAGCTTAATGCATTTGTAGTACTACTGTTAAACTCTTGTGAATCAATCTCTTTATGTGTTGTTAAAACCTCTATAGAATGTTGTGAATTAACGCCTGTCACTTTAAGATGAAAGCTTGTATCAAAACTCATAAAAGTATCATCACTTACATTTACCTTTACAAGATGTATTCCTATGTCATTACGACTTAGAGCCCCTATAATTACTCCATGCTTGTCCATACGCATATGTTGTGGTAATCCAATAGCTCTAAATTTAAGTTTTGATTTCGCTGTATCAATATCACTAATATACTGTGAAATATCAAGTGTATAACAAGCATTTGTTGTATTACACTCTTTAGAGTTATCTTGTAACAACTCTTTATCGGGGATAGTTCCAGTTGGTGCATGATTTGTAATATTTTGTGTAGCATATATTTTTGCTGATTGTTTACTTACACTATCATTTGCTATCATTTCACTTATTGGCTGCCATATCTCTTTGTTGATTATAGCTATAAAATTATCTCTGAGATATGTTAAGTCACTTCCAGCTCCAACATCAAAAGTATACTTCTTCCCTAAGATAACAGTATCTGCTGCTATTCCTATGATAGAGTTCAAGCCAAATCCACCATAGACTTTAAAACTTACTAACTGAAAGAACTGATCAACTACATTAGTTGCATACTTCAAAGCATCTTGTAAACCATTAGAAATAGCTTTATAAGACGTAGCCAAATCATTTGCTGCTGCTAAATTTTGCTTTGCAAGATCCACATTCGCTGCTGCTGCAATAACTTCAGGGTAGGAGTCTACAGGATATACTGTCACTGTCTGTCTCGTTGTCCATAAAACTCCCTCTGCTACAGAGAGTGCACCCAAATAAACTCCTCGTCCTGCTTTCCAAGGGGCATAAGCCGCCCATCTTTCTGGTGGTGTTGTACAGACCTCTCCAAGCAAAGTATCATAACAATTACTCCAGTGACTTGAATACTTATAGTACCAATCGTAGTCATAAGATTTCAAATTATTTTTTGCAGCTTTTACCTTTGCTTCTGCATCACGAATTGGTTTTTCTGCCTTGTCTTTGTTCTTCTGTGCTTGTGCTTTTATAGTATTATAATCCGCTTTTGCACGGTCGAGATCTTTTTGTGCCTTATTTATAGCCTTTTGAATATCAGTAATTCCTGAATTTATATCGCTAAACATATTGCCTATCTGCTCTCTCATTTTCGCTGCACCTGTATTTGCCGATGCAGAGAGTTGTTTTGTATCAAAATCCATCTCATAGTCCATACCAGGATCCCATGGTTGTACACTAGAATAGAGTTTGCTATTAACATCCATACCTGCAAACTTCATTAAAAAGTCTGATTTTTGTGTCCACGGTGTGATAGTGTATGTTAAGTTTGTATCAGCAGTAAGTATCTTTGCTTTTCCTATGAGTTTAATTTCAATGTCATTATATGCTTTTGCAAGACCGACTGCATTTCCCTCAATGAGATTTATAACATTTCTTCCAAAAGTCCCATTTTCATCTACAGAGATATCTGCTCCGCCTACGATATCTTTTATGCCTGGAACAGTTACATTTATAGTGAAGTTTGGCATTGTAAAAAGCGAGCCATCTCCAAGAGTAAAATCAGTTGTACTCGCATCAACATATATTCCTGTACCCTTAGAGACTGTAAACTTTCTCACCTCAGCTAAAGATTTTTTAATATCAAAAAGTTGTAAACCAGCGGAGAAATCTACCCCAGATATACCAAGACCACTTGTAACATCAGGGAAAATCTCAAAACTTACTCCTATAGGGTGTCCTAGTTTTTTCTCTTCAGATTCTATCGTCTCACCCTTTGGCAGTATTCCAACTAATTTTAATGCATAAGCAGTATTGCCAAAACTATTATGATCAATTTTCGCTCCAGATGTTTCTAGCATATAGGCATAGAGTGTTGCTAAAAAGTTTAAAGGCAGTTCTCCAATTTTTCCTGGTCCGTCATGAATAGTAAAACCAACAGTTGGAGGAGAAAGAAGAGTGGCAACTGCTGCACCAGATGCACCTCCTAACAATAATTGATTTGATTGAAAAGTTATAAACTTTCCTAAAAGTTTTGTTTGTGCGAGATATTTTATTGTCAATGCAGCATCAATGGGTGGAACTTCCACATGCATACCATACCCTTTTGGTCCAAAAGTCAACCAGTTTGCTCCAAAAAGCGGAAAATCTTTATTGTTTAAAATATTAATAGAGACTCTTTTTTCTTTACTCTGTATAGATGCTGTTTTCAAGGAGACATCTAAGTTTGAGTTTACAGACTTATTAAAAATAGGCATCTCTACATCTGCATCACTTAAAGAGACTGTAAAACTACTCTTATCTCTAGAAACATTTAAAACAGGTTGCACATTCAAAGGCTTATTTAAACCCAATACATTAAATCTTATAAACTTACCAAATTGCAAATTAAATGCATTGACACTTGCGTGAAATTTAAAGGATGGTAGCACAGCCTTGCGTGTAATATCTGTTACACTATTATTGAGAGGTATGTTAACTCTAGCTGTAGCATCATAAGCATTTGTTCCCGATTTTCCCCACTGCTCATCAGTAGAGACAAGAAATTTGAGTGTTGATCGCATCTCTGGAATATTATTCATATCTATTTTATTATGTAAAGAGAGTCCTTTGCTTACTTTTAACTTAAAATTATCACCATAAATACCTTTTAAGAGAGTTTGTACCTCATTTGGCATCTGCATTGCATCTAATGAGAGAGTATTTGAAGCATAAACAAATATTTTTTCCTTTGTAAAACCTAAATCATAAATATCTAATTTTCTTGTTGTAGATTGTTTATCTACAGCTGATGGATCTTTAATCCATGCATCATCTGCGATGCACATCATCTTATCTAAAGGAGCAGATATGGTAGCGACAAAAGCAAAATCATTTGTCCCATTTATATCAAAAGCTATTGCTGTTGTTTCTTCTCCTAAGAGCTGTGTTGTAAACTTTACACCCATAACACCATTAGCATCTTTTACTATAGAAGTATTTTTGACTGTTGTTAATTTACTTTTGAGTTTATTTATCAGTGCAGTTGCTTTTTTTGGCATTGTAATTGTAAAAATGGCAGGCTGAAAACTAATTGTGTAGTTTGGATTAGAAAGAGTTCCTTGTGTTATCGTATAAGTACCTATTTTTTCACCTGCATCACGACTTAATACACCCTGAAAACCTTCTGATGCAATAGAAGTTGTATAAGTTAAAATAGGATCAGTGGCCCCATACATCTTACTTTGACCTTTATTTGCAGTAATTGTAATAGGTTTGGGCGTAATTTGAAAATTATCTTTTACAAAGTTAATTTCATAGTTAGGATTAGAAAGAGTTCCTTGTGTTATCGCATAAGAACCAACATTTTCACCTGCTTCTCGACTCAATACTCCACTCAAAGCTTCATCAGGAAGAAGATTTGGCGAAATACTATAAGTAAGTTGTGGTTCTATTTCACCATACACTTTGGCTGCCCCAATATCTGCTGTTACTGTTATTGGTTTTGGAAGAATAGAAAAATTTGCATCTTTAAAAGAAATTATATAATTTGAATTGGCGAGCGTGCCTTGTGTAATCATATAGGAACCAACATCTTCACCTACTTTTCGATGCATTGATCCACTTAATGTATCATCATAAAATAGTGCAGGAGAAATACTATAAGTCAGGTTACTATCTTGAGTACCATATATCTTACTCTGCTGAGTATCTGCCTTTACAGTAATTGGCTTCGCTTTAATATCTACTGTAAATGTTGCACTACTTTTTGTGCCGTTAGCTACTATCTTATACCTCGTTTTTGTAGAAATGACCGCCGCTTCTCCCTCTAATTGACACATGGCATTTGCATTTAAAGAGAGTAAAAATCCTTTAGGAAGAGAGGGTGTACTTGTACAATTTGTTATACCTGTTCCCAAATTAGAAAAAACAAGAGTCTGAAGTTTATCTCCATATTCATAACTTTGTATTCCATAATCAACATCACTATACTCCTCATGTATAGTAATACTTTTTGTACTTTGCACACCACTTCCATCTTTCGCACTTGCTTTAACAACCACTACACCAGAAGAGAGCGCATGTAATACTCCTGAATTACTAATAGTTGCAAGTGATATATCATTCAGCGACCATGAAACATTTCTCTCTGTTGCTATCGCAGGTTCTGCTGTCGCTCTTAAAGTAATTGATGTACCAATAAGAACTTCATTCACACCATTTATACTAATACCTGTCACTAAAAGGGATTTTTGTTTTTGCTCATTTTGAACAATTTTGTTTGTAATAGCTTCACTTGATACAATATTTTCAGCAACCTTAGAGTTACTGCTTGTTGTGAGTGCTGTAAAAGCTTTGGAGATATTATTTTCTGGTTCATCAAGTTTGCCATCACCTAAATCAAGTGTCAATTTCTTAATAACACTTTGAGCATCACTAGCGGAGGTACTTTTTGCCATTTGAGAGATAGCTGCTAAAATTAAACCAACTTTTCCTTCTTGTGTATCATCTGCTGCTTTATCATTTAAGTCTATAGGTTTAATAGCTACAAGATTTGTAGTCTCAAGACCAAAACTTTTTGCTACATCTTTATTGTAGTTATCTATATTACTTGTATCATTATTTTCAACTGCTAACCTGTAAGCAATCTCAGAAAGTGGGGTGGCGACCATAATTAACGGACCTGAAGTATAATTCATAGATGCGTGAATCGTTGGTGAAGGAGAAATGGTATTTCCTGTTGCTTCATCTACATAAGAGCCACCACTACAAGTTAATGTCACTATGCCTTTTGGAATAACAACAGTATCAAAATTTACAAAGCCATTTGCATCTGTTACCCTTGTCACAATATTTGGTTTCTCTGGGCTAGACAAAATACACTCAGCACCAACAGTTTTAGCTGAGTATGCGCCAAAAGTACCTTGTACATAAGTTACTGTACTCGTTTGTGTAGATGTTCCTTCTCTCCCTATTACTGCTGTTGTACTTTTTTCATTGGAATTAGTACAAGCATTTATAAATATTGTCAGAAAAAGTAGAGTTATTATCCTTAAAAAATCCATCATTAAACTTCTCATGTTATCTCCATTTATCATTCTATTCACTAAAGATAGAACTTCGCTTGGAGCAATTCTAACACTTCGGTATTAGATTGATATTAGATTTTATTAGAATTTTTTTATGTTACAATTTCTTTTTTATAAAGGAGAATTTTTGCTCAAATATTTATTTTTTTTACTCTACTGTACACTTACTCTTCATGCCCAAAATACTGATGTATTAGAACAATCTTACTTTTTAGACGCAAAACATAGCGTGAAAGTTAGTGACATCTACTCAAAAAAAGTCGCTCTCATCCCCATGACAAAAAAGAACACTACACTTGGGTTTAAAAAAGAGACTGTGTGGATTTATGTAAAGGTACGAAACAAAACAAAGCAACAACTCTCAAATGTCATTCAATTTACCTATCCTCTTCATGATTTTATAGATGTTTACATGTATGATGACAGTAAAATTACAGAGCGTTACCGCACAGGAGACTTGACAAAATTTCAAACACGCAAGATAAAAACAAATGATTTTATCATTCCCTACAAGATAGCACCTAAGGAGACAAAAACAATCATTTTTAAAATAAACTCACAAAGTGCCTTAAATATTGAAATGAATTTTTTATCGCAAAATGAGTACCTCTCTAAACTCAACAATAAAAATATTCTCTATGGTATTTACTATGGTGCTGTTCTCATTATGCTTCTTTATAATTTTATACTCTTTTTTATCATCAAAGAGAGAGTTTACCTTTACTATGTGGCTTTTCACTTTGCCAATCTTTTTACACAACTTGGTTTAAATGGGCTTGCTTTTGAATATTTTTATCCTGCATACCCTCTTTTAAATACTATTTTTATTCCTGTAACATTTGCCTTATCAAACTACTATATTATTAAGTTTGCCTTGAATTTTCTCGAGTTTCAAAAGCTTAAAACAAAATTCTCAAGATATTTTCAACTTCTTTCATTTCTCTCTATCGTAGCTTTACTCTTCGCTTTTATATTGCCTTATGCGACTATTATTGTTCTGATAGTATTCCTCTCAATGATTACTGTTCTTTCACTCTTTATCACTGGAGTTTATATTCTTAAACGCTACAAAACAGAAGCATCAAAATTTTTCGTTATAGCTTGGAGTTTTATGCTCTTAGGAATTTTTGTAGAAGAAGCTCATAATCTCGGCTTTCTTGCATCTAGTTTTATAACCTCTTATGCTTCACAAATTGGTGCATTTATAGAGTTAACACTACTCTCTATAGCTTTAGCATATAGATACAATACCCTTTTTATCTCCCTCACAAAAACAAAAGCTGATTTAGTTATTCTCAATAAATCTTTAGAGGAGAAGGTACAAGAGAGAACACAAAGCCTAGATGAAAAGAACAAGCACCTACACCTCGAAGTGACAAATAAAAACATACTATTGAGAGAGCTTTACCATAGAGTAAAAAATAATTTACAAATTATTTCTAGTCTTCTTTCCTTACAATCTAAAAGAATCAAAGACAAAGAGGCAAAAATACTCTTTTTAGAGAGTATTTCGCGTATTAAATCAATTGCCATGATACATGAAAAACTCTATGCTTCAGATAATCTACAAGTTATCTCAATGCAAAATTACACACAAGATTTGATTAGTGAGTTGCAACAGAGTTTTAGTGATAGAGATATCCAATTTAAAATCATGTGTGATACAATTCATCTAAATTTAGAAGTAGGTGTTCCTATAGGTCTCATCATTAACGAACTTGTTACAAATTCTCTAAAATATGCTTTTAATGATACACAAGAGAATAAAATCATTAGTATCAAAATGATTCGTAATAGTGATAAATCTTTTACCCTCACAATTTCAGATAATGGAAGGGGAGCAAATATTTCAACTATTAAAGATGGTTTTGGTTTTAAACTTTTAGAGTTTCTTGCTTCTTATCAACTCAAAGGAAAGATTGAAACGAATGGGGGAAGTGGAATAACACATAAAATTACATTTTCAGAGGAATTTTTAATATGAATATAATTATTGTCGAAGATGAAGGAATTACAGCTTTTTACCTCCAAGAGACACTAAGCAGTTTAGGTTGCCATGTTCAAGGAACTTTTGATAATGCCAAAACAGTACTTGAGTTTTTAGAAACTACTCAAGCAGAGGTAGTATTTATGGATATTAATATAAAAGGAAATATGGATGGTATACAACTTTCTCAAGTTATTTATACAAAGTATCCAAATGTAAAATTTATATTTATCACATCCTATAAAGATTCTCAAACCATTTTAGAAGCACAAAGTGTGAAGCCTTTAGGATACCTAATCAAGCCGATTGGAGAGAGTGATTTAGAGGCTATACTTATGATTATTCGAGGACAAAGTGGTATAAACTTTCCAAACAAAAACAATGAAGAACTGCAACTTAACAATTTTCGCTATGATTTGAAAGAAAAAAGGCTCTATAATAAAAAAGGGCTAATCACACTGAGCACTAAAGAGCAACTCTGCTTAGATCTACTAATAAAAAATCGTAATAGTTATGTCTCCATTGAACAGCTTACAAGTGCAATTTGGGATGATACGAACAATAAAGAAAACTCCTTGCGTGAACTTATTTATAGACTACGAAAAAAGCTCTCTTCACTCTCCATAACTACAACACCGAACTTAGGCTATTCTCTTATCGTCAGCGATAACTCTCAGGATAATTGTCCACATTAAGCCAAAAGAAGTTTATTTTGTTTAAACTATATTTAATATTATCTTGAGTAATATATCTCTAATTATAAAAATGGATGCAATTATGAAAAAAATACTTATACTTGGTGGTGGTTTTGCGGGTGTTGATGCAGCTATTCATCTCAAAAAAATGGATTATGATGTTACTCTTATAAGTGATAGGGACTATTTTTATATTTTTCCTACTTCCATTTGGGTGCCTACTCGTGAGAGTGAATTTGAAGATATGTGTGTCGATTTGAAACAACTTCAAGATGCTCATAAATTTAACTTAATTGTGGACAGGGTAAAAGAAATCTCAAAAAAAGAGAACAGTGTAAAACTGCAGAGTGGAGAGATTTTAAATGATTATGACTATCTCATTCTTGCTATGGGTGCTTCTAAAATGAAACATAAAGGTTTAGAAAATACACTCTCAATCTGTGGTAATCCTGAACACTCCTTAAAAATTAGAGATGCACTTGATGCACTTATAGAAAAAGGAAGTGGTAAAATAGCTATGGGTTTTGGTGGCAATCCAAAGGATAGCTCTGCTGTTCGTGGCGGTCCAGGATTTGAACTTCTTTTTAATGTTCATAACCTTCTCAAGAAAAAAGGAATTCGCGATAATTTTGAGTTGACTTTTTTTGCACCTATGGCTGAACCTGGGAAAAGAATGGGTCCAAATGCGCTCAAGATGATGGATACAATGTTTAATAAACTTGGGATCAAACAACACTTTGGAAAAAAAATAAAGATTTTTGAAAATGATGGAATTATCTTTGAAGATGACTCCAAACTCGATGCAGATTTTACTATGTTCATTCCTGCGGGAACTGGTCACGATGTCATTATTAACTCTGATATTCCAACCAATGATGCAGGTTTTATTAAGATAGATGATTACTCCTGTGTCCTCAATGAAGATAACTCTTTAAGTAATATCTATGCCATTGGTGATATTGCAGCGATTGAGGGGTATGACTGGAGAGCGAAACAGGGGCATATAGCAGAAGTGATGGCGAAAAATACGGCTTTTAATATTCAAGAGAGAGATAATGGAAGCGCAAACTTTAAAGGCTATAACGAACACCTAAATATACTCTGTGTGATGGATAGTGGAGATGGTGCGGCATTTGTCTATAGAGATGAAAAAAGAGCCTTTATGTTACCAATGCCTATTTTTGGTCACTGGCTCAAAAAAGGGTGGGGAGTTTACTGTAGAAACTCAAAATTAGGAAAAATTCCTCGTTTACCAGGGATGTAAATCCCTCCCTTAACTATTATCCTTCGCTTTTCTTTTTAACTTCATCTTCCTCTTAGCAAGTTCACGCATATCTTCAGTAGTGTCACTCTCATCCATAATCTCAACACCTAAGATAGTCTCAACACAATCCTCAAGCGTTACGATTCCCTCCGTTTGATCATAATTGTCCATCACTAAAAACATATGATCTTTTTTAGATATAAGCAGATCAAGTGCCTTACTTACTGGTACATTTTCATTGAGTGAAAACATATCTTTTTTAATCTCTTTGAGCATAACAGAGTCATCAACAAGTGCCTGTTTAAAAATCTTTTTCGTGAGTACTACACCTGTTACATCTTCTATGCTTTCTTTAAAAAGAGGTATTCTTGAAAACTTAAAGATTGCTTCTTCCGTCTCTACTACTTCTTTAATAGTCATCGTTTCATCTAAAGCAAACACAACACTTCTTGGCGTAAGCACCTCGCCCACTTTTATGTTATCAAGATTAAGAATATTTTCAATAACATCAGACTCTTTCTCATCAATGACACCCTCATCTTCACTCTGCAGCATACTCTCTAAAAGTTCCTCTTTTGTGAGTGAGTTTGCATCAGCCCTACCATGACTTATTTTATTTGTAACGGCAAGAGTTGTTAAAATTATAGGATAGGTTATCCAGATAAATATTCTGATGAATTGGGCAGCTAATGGGGCTAAAGTTTTCCAGTGAATTGCGCCAATAGTCTTAGGAATAATCTCACTTAAAAATAATATAGCAAAAGTAAGTACAACAGAAACTATAACTACTGCATCATTACCAAATACGACAGAAGCTTGCGCTCCCACTGCTGCTGCACCAAGAGTATTTGCGATAGTGTTGAGTATTAAAATAGAAGCAATAGACTTGTTTATATTCTCTTTTTGTACTCTTAAAAGTGCTCCGATTCGTGGTCTCTCTTTTTCTAAAACTGCTACATAGGACATATTTATAGAGAGTAGTACTGACTCTAAAACAGAACAGACAAATGAAACTCCAACAGAGAGCACAAAAAATAGTATGAGTAAATCCAATTTTTACAAATTCCTTATAATAATATATATGTTGCAAGACCTAAAAAGCTAAAAAAGCCTACAACATCTGTAACAGTAGTAAGTATTACTGTACTACCGATAGCAGGGTCAACATCCATCCTCTTGAGTAAAAGAGGAATTGTCGCACCAAAAAAACCAGCAACAAAGAGGTTTATAACCATACTCAGACCGATAACAACACCCAACATTCCCTTATCAAACCAGATGGCAGCTATAACTCCTATGATTATAGCAAAAAGCAGACCATTTAAGAGTGCAATAATCACCTCTTTTTTTATAATCCGAAGGGCATCTCCTTGTGAAATATCTCCAAGTGCTAACTGACGAACTACAACCGTAAGAGTCTGCGTTCCCGCATTTCCCCCCATGGATGCGACTATTGGCATAAGGACAGCAAGTGCGACCATGCTCTCTAAAGTATGGGAAAAAAGTCCTATAACTAATGATGCAGCTATAGCAGTAAAAAGATTCAAAGCGAGCCAAGTTGCCCGCTTTTTTCCAGCAGGGAGAATCTCTTCATCCTCTTCCGCTTCATCATCAACTCCAGCAAGATTATACATCTGCTCTGTTGCATGTTCATTGATAATATCATAAATATCATCTGAAGTGATACGACCAAGTAGCACTCCATAGGCATTGGTAATAGCCAAAACAGAGAGATCATACTGCTCAAATAATCGAACAATATCTTTAATATCATCCCTATCAACAGCCTTTATTGGCTCAAAACTCTCTTCACTTGCATCAATGTTCTCAATAACAGTTTTAGAAAAGTCAAAGATAAGCAGGTCATCAAGACCAACTGCGTACTCTAATTTTTTATCTTTATCTGTAATAAAAAGGTTTTGAACATTCTCAACTTCATTCTCTTTTCTCAGTCTTGCAAAACGCTTAATGACATCTTGAACTATCTCATCTTTATAGGCTGTAAAGAGTTCAAGTTGCATATAAGCACCCGCAACACTCTCATCATAGTTTTGAAGTTTTGTAATCTCCTCTTGATCATCTTCGTGAAGATTTTCAAAAACCTCAGATGCAACTTTTTCATCCACATCCCCAAGCTCTTGCATAAACTCAACTTGGTCATCAGACTCAAGCTCTGTAACCGCATGAGAGAGTTCATCAACACTTAGATTTTCAACTACATCATCAAAGTACCTATCAGGAAGTGCAAGAGCAACATCACCAACTAAATCTTTTGGTACAAGTTTGATGGCGGAAGAGAACGCTTCATCATCAAGAGCTCGTAAAATATTAGCAATATCACTTGGATGCATTTCACTTGCATCATGTGCATTTAAATAATCTTTTAGTGTATTCATAACTGCAATTATATCAGATTATTCTAAGAGTGATTTTTCACCCTTGTCTGCTAAGAGTAAAAGTGCAGGCAGCGCGACTAAATCCACTACTACTGCGATAAGCAATGCTGATGCAGTAACGATACCAAAATGGTAGTTTGGATTAAAATTACTAAAGACAAAGACTAAAAATGCCAAAGAGAGTACGATAGTTGTAAAGATAATGGCACTTCCCGCATAACTCATCACATACATCATCGCATCATGTAAGTTATCGCCTCTCTTACGCGCTTCAATATACTTCACCATAAAGTGAATTGTATCATCCACAGCCACACCGATAATAATAGCCCCTGCAATAGCCACTCCCATGTCTATATCTATATCTAACCAACCCATCACACCTACTACTAAAGCTATTGGAAGAACATTTGGTACGATGAAGAGTGGTAACATTCTCCAGTTTCTAAAGATAAGTAACATCACTAAAGATATCATCACAACAGCGATAGTTATAGACTGAATCAGTGTAGCCGTCACATCATGTTGCATATGGGCAAACATAACAGTCTGCCCATTTACAGTTGCACTGTAGGGTGTTTTTTCCCACCAATCTTCTGCCCATTGAATCATCTCTAAATCTTTTGAAGTATCTACAAGGTTTAGAGATGCACTCACACGAAGCAGTCGCTCATCTATATCCATCTTATCATTTATCTCCATCCCTTGAGGAAGAGAGAGCGAATAGAGTAAAAGATACTGTGCTACAAGTTCTTGGTTATCTGGAACACTCTTAGAGTTGTTCATAACCTCATTAAAAGTTTTTACTACATCAAGTAGAGAGCTTATATGTCTCACATCAGGAAATTTCGCATAAAATTCTTTGTAAAATTGCTCTACCGTTTTTAAAAACTTTGGATTTTTGATGCCATCATTCGCTTTAGAGTCTACGATAATTTCATAGGACATAGGACCCGTTAGCTTCTTTTGCATCTCATTGACAGCAACTCTAAAAGGAAAATCCTTTTTAAAGTACTTCACCGTATTAGAGTCAACATTTGCTCTAAATATTCCAGCACCTAAAACTACAAAAAGCAGTGTCGTAATCACTAAAATAAGCTTTGCATTTTGAGATAAAAAGTGTGTATACCAAACAGCTATTGGGTGATTATTTGCCTCTTGAATATTTGTATCTGCTTTTATTTTAGGATTTAAAATCGCTAAAAAAGCAGGTACAAAAAGGATAGTCATTACAAAAGCAAGAACTGCTGCACTTGCAGTAGCTATTCCTAAAGTCTGAATTGGCACAACAGCAGAAACACCTAAGGAAGCAAAACCTATAGCTGTAGTGATAGAGGTGAGTAAAATTGCTAAGAAGTTTTTCTTAACACTATACTCTATTGCACTATAATTATCCATCCCTTTTTTTCTAGCCATTGTATAAATCCAAATAAGATGCATAGCATCAGCTATACCAATAGCCACTACAAAAACAGGAATATTCGCTGTAAAATTGTTGAGTTTAAAGCCCAGTAAAACCTGAATAGAAAGCACAATCAAAAATGTGAATATTACAATAGAAATACTTGCTATCATAGATGAAAATTTTCTAAAAATAGCAAAGAGCAGAACCATAGCAACCAAAATAACAGCAGGAGTAAAGATACCTCCATCATGTTGTGCTATCTCGATAAAGGAGGTATTTATAATTGGTCCACCACCAAGAAAGAAGTGAAACCCTTTTTTCTCCTCTGGGGCTATTATCTTTAATACTGCATCACGAAGTTTAAAACT
Source organism: Sulfurimonas sp. (assembly GCA_027071075.1). Lineage (GTDB taxonomy): Bacteria > Campylobacterota > Campylobacteria > Campylobacterales > Sulfurimonadaceae > Sulfurimonas. Next base: position 15,600 of record JALSUU010000026.1, read on the forward strand.
CACTGCTGGGTCATCACCAGCCTTTGGTGTCATGCGTCCAACTATCATCGTTGTTTTTGCATCTTTAGAGATAAGTTTCCCTACGATAATATCTTGTTTAAGTGCTATCTCTTTTTTCTTAGCTAAATCCTCTGAAGAGTAGGCATCAATATCATCTATAAAATCTTCAACAACTACTTCATCAGGATACTCTGCATCACTGTGCACATATTGATAGTTTGTAATAGAATCAACTCTAGCTATATACTTTGTCTCCCAAAGCTTACGCGTGATAGCATCAACTGTATGGAGTGCTTTTTTACTAAAAACGCCATCTTTACTGCTAAACATAATAGTCACAGCATCATCATTTCCAAAAATAGCTCGAAAGTTATCATAATCTTTTAATATTTTAGACTCTTTTCCAAACCAGATTCTATAACTTCCCTCGAACTCTAAGTTTTTTAATGAACTCGCCATCATCACAGTAATGAGAGGAATAAGAATAACAATCAACCATCTCAGTTTTATAACACTCTTTACAAATTTTTGCATATATTTTTTATCCTAACTATTTTTTCAAGTAGCGTTTATGAAAATCTTTGGGTTTAAGACCATTCTTTATCTTCTCATCATGCCAAACAAGGATAGTACTCTTATCATTCTGCACATTTTTCATAGTGATTTGTCCTATTCTATAGATACCTTGAAGTTTTTTATAGTTTGCAAAAGTCTCTACTTTTAAAAGTTCTTTTTTTCTATCGTAAAATTCTACTTTTTGGATTAGAAATGTTTTTGGGTCTACATAGGAGATAAGTTTTGTATATCCAGAGTATTTTGAGACAGGTTTTGAAGTTGTAACATAGAAACCATTTATCTTTTGTACTGGAGCATCTTCATAAACATATTTTTTGACATTAAAAGCCGAGAGATCTTCGTATGAAAACTCACTTCCCATAAATGAACCCGATTTATTTTTTGATGCAATTCTTTTTACCCGTTTGAGTGCTGGGAGATAGAGCCACTGATCATCATCCTTATCCACATGCTCATAACTGAGAAACTTTGTTCCTCTAACATCTGCAGGCGTTAAAAACTCCATTAGTGATTTATCTTCATCCTTCCCCTCAAGTACTTTCATCTTCATCGTGCGCACTTTTTTTTGTCCAGCAGCGTTAATAAGTGTCATCTCCATAGTAGAGATAGAGTCCTTAAATCCACTCATTGTATCTTCACTTTTTTGAGCAACCTCAGCATTTGTAAGAGCGAAAAGAGTACCTGATATAAGAAGTAGAGAGCCAAATAGTTTTAACATAAAAATCCTTTTTTTAAAAGAATATTTTACCATATAAAATCAATTTTTACTGTTAAACTACAACTTGTCATATGCAGTTAGATGATTTTTCCTTATAATTTTTTCTAATTGTTTCACATATAAGTCACCAATTTCAGAATATTTATCTAAACCTTTTATCATGGTATATACATTACAAGTTGCCGTTTTGTACTCTCTAAATTTTTTATATGCCTTTGCTCTTCCCATAGTTCTATAATAAGCGTGAACCGACTCTGCGATGCTATCAAACTTTCTCAACCATATAGTATGGGTTCCTCGTTTCATACTTGCAGCTATGCGTTTATCATTTTTATTTTTACTCCACATTCCAAACACATTATTTGCTTCACGAAAAAAGCGTGAAGTTCCCCAAGCACTCTCCATTGCGGCTTGTGCTATTGTTATACTTCTAGGATGTGGTTTGATTGCTACTAATAAGTCTTGATTTGACTCAACATGATAAATAGCTTTTAAAGTTTTCATCTGATCAGTCTCTTTACCTGCAAGAACATCATCTCTAATGCGAGTATACTCTACCATTAACTCATGATACACCCTATTTACAGCAGGAACAACAAGATAGTAAAAGCGTGCTTTTCTCTCTTTTGAAGAGATATTTTTAGGAATATTTGAAACTGTATACTTTACTGGAAAGTGGGAAGAAGCTTCTGATCCAAAAAGGTTCATACCTAAAAGCAAAAGAAAAATTTTTCTAATGCAAAGATTATCTTTTAAGTTCATTCGTCAAATCTATATAAACTTTTGCATACATTCCAGGAAATATCATATCATTAGTTTTTTCAAAATGTACACGAATTTTAAAAGTATGCGCCATAGGATTTGCACTTGGTACTATCGCTTTTATATAACCAGATGCTTTATAATCTAGGGAAGGTATTTGAATCTTTACTACCTTATTTTTTCGTACATATTTTAAGTTAGACTCTGCAACTTCTGCTTCTATTTCAAGGTGATTCATATCTACTATCACCATAGTAAGCATACCCGGAGCTACCATATCGCCAACTTGAATTCGCTTCTCAACTATGATGCCATCATTGGGAGCATGAATTTTAAGATACCCTACAATAGTTGCAAACTGTTTTGTTTTTTCACTTGCTTGTTCTACCAAAACCTGAGCTGATTCTAAGGATTCACTCGCATCATCTATATTCTCATTTATATCTTCCATATTGCTACGAAAATCCATAGGAGAAAGAAGCTTTCTATCTCGTTTGAGTTTTCTCTTGTCTTTTTTAAATATATTTACACGCGTTTTATATACATCTAACATTAACTTCGCTTGTTCGAGTGCTAAATCAGCCTGAGACTCTAGTATATCAAACTCCGCAGACTCTAGTTCAAAAAGAATATCTTCACGCTGAACACTATCCCCAACTTCAAAGTTGATTTTTTTTACATAACCCATATAACGAGCAGGAATCATCTTTTTATTATTTGATATCACTGTTCCAGTTAAAATTAACTCACCCGCATTGAGAGAAGCTATTAGTATATAAAAAAGGAAAATATATCTCATAAAGATTACCAATGACGGATTTCTCTATGACACTTCATACATTGTCCCATAATTTTTGTATATGCCTGTACTGCTTCTGCAGAGTCACCCGCTTTAAATCTTTGAAGTATAGTAAGTGATTTTGTACTTATTTTTTTAACAATTTTATTTGTCATTTGGTACTTTTCATCCATAAATTTTTCCATTATGTCTTGCTCTTGTGCCTCTTTTTGGATAGGCTTTACATTTGCAATTGTAGTAGTAAGTTGATCAACACCTGCCTCAACAGTATCATAGTTGTTATAGAAAAAACCACTTTGGATAATATTCATAGACTCCGCAATTTTATTCATATCTGCTATCCTATCTGCTTGAGTATATGGCTTTGCAACAAGTGCCGTGCCAGCTATCATTAGACCTATTATTACTCTTTTCATTTAAACTCCTTAGTGATGTGATTGCAAATATTATAGCCTAATTAATTTTAAATAAATTAGAAATTATTTCAAATAATTGAATTCTTTGTTTAATTGTCTCATTATTGTGCAGTATCAAAACATATCTCAAGGTAATTGACGCAAACAGCTAATTTTAAGTTTTTCTTTAGGCAGAAAGGGTTATAGTTTTCTCAGTTCAATTTCAAATACAGGGGAAAAATATGACAAAAAAATTACTACTAAGTACAGTTGCAGCCTTAGCTCTAACTACAAGTTTATCTGCGGATTTTAGTTTCGGTGATATGTTCAAAGACATGAAAGATGGTATGACTTCTATGAGTCATGATGCTAGAGATTCTGTTCAGTCTGGTGTTGATGGTGGTGTTGAAGTATCTAAGAGTGGTGAGCGTACTGTTACAAGTGTGAGTCACGATGCAAAAGATAGTGCAATAAAATCAAGTGATGACCTTAAAACAAGTGAAATTGCTACTGTAAAATCTGGTTCAGATACAACGAGTGGTATCTCTAAAGATTTAAGAGACTCAACTATTGAAGTTGCTGAGGACTCTAAAGACTCTGTATCAAATACAACAAGAGATCTTAAAGATAGTTCAACTATGGCAACAAAAGACTTTAAAGATTCAGCAGTTACAGTTTCACATGATGTAAATGATGCAACTAAAAATACATCAAACAATATGAATGACTCTACAAAGACTATCTCTAACAACATTAATGACTCTGCGAAGACAACTTCAAATAATATGAATGACTCTACCAAGACAATTTCAAATAACATTAATGACTCTGCGAAGACAACTTCAAATAACTTGAATGATAGTACAAAAACTACATCAAACAATATGAATGACTCTACAAAGACTATCTCTAACAATATCAACGACTCTGCGAAGACGACTTCAAATAATATGAATGACTCTACTAAGACAATTTCAAACAATGCAAATGATAGCACAAAAACTATCTCTAACAATGCAAATGATAGCACAAAAACTATCTCTAACAATGCAAACGATAGCACTAAAACAGTTTCAAACAATGCAAATGATTCAACAAAGTCAGTTTCAAATAACATCAACTCTGATGATTACCAAGACTACTTAAGATTAAAAGCAAAGTATGAGAAAGGTGGGCTCTAGTCCTTCCTCTTCTCTTTAGTTTTTCTAATGCACAGCTCGTGCATTAGAACTTTTTTTTCTCACACTTCAAAACGCTCATCAATTTTTTATTACTTTCATCATATATCTTACTTAGAGACAAAATTCATTAGAGAGTCTACATTCTATCCATCAATTGGGTACAAGTTTAGAATGACGCTTTGAATGAGTTAGCTGTGCTATGCGACAAAATAGGCTTGTATAAACAAACTATTTTGTAGGATTACCGTGATGTATTTCGGGTGGAACCTCTGTGACATCCATATGCTCTTCATCTTTTCCTTCTCCCTCTTTACAAATCATACCACCATTTTGAGGACAAATCGCATCTACTTTTGCCATTAGTACAGGTATATAAAAAAGAGAGACAGCTGTTGATGCCATACTTCCAAAAATTAGAGCAATACCAAGACCACCGAAGATAGGATCTGTTGCGAGTAAGAGTGAGCCTAATATAATTGCAACAGCAGTAAGCATAATCGGCTTAGAGCGTGTTGCTGTAGAGATTGCTATGGCACGATTTTTTTCTATACCACTCTCAATCAAAGACTTTGTAAAGTCTATAAGGAGTAGAGAACTTCTTGCACTAATTCCCATCAATGAGATAAATCCTATAAGAGAAGTTGCGGTAAGATAAAAATGCACTCCAGTGATAAAGTGTAAAAATACAATATCAGTAATGTAGTGCCCAATAATAACACCGATGATGGATAAAAAGCTCCCCATAAGGACTATTCCACTTAAGGCAAAAGATTTATAGTAAACAACCATCAATAGAAACATTAAAACAAGTGCAGAGATAAAAGCACCGCCAAGATCTCTAAAGGTATCAAGTGAGACTTTCATCTCACCATCCCATCTCACAAGTATTTTTTCTCCTGTTTTCTTATGAACTAGAGCAAGGTCAAACATGTAAGTACTCGCTCCAGTAAGTCGCTTTACTTCAAAATCTTTCTCAAGCTTTTTTATTAGTATCTCTCTTGCGTCCATCAAAGGATAGACTTGAGAGACTAAATCACATTCAGCAGTTATAGAGACCTTATTATGCATATTTTTCTTAAAAATAGTTGGATCAGCTACCGTCTCTTTAATATCTACAACCTCTCGAACAGGCACCATTATCCCTTGTTTATTTAGTAGCTTTAGCCGAGAGAGTTTTAACTCTAAATCCATTTTACTTGCTTCTTTAAGTGTCCGTGTTTTCTTATCTAAAGAGACAAAAATTGGAATTTGATCTTGTTGTTGTATAGAGTTTTTTGTAGCGACCACACTCCCTTTAAAAGCCATGTAAAGTATTTTACTTACCTGATCTACTCCAAGACTTGAATTTATAATTTTTTCCACATTTGGGATAATCTCATATTTTGTATAAATATCATCTTGCATAATATCTATATCTACTAATCCCTCTGTCTCTTTAAATGATTGTTCTACTGTGTGTGATGTTTGTCTTAAAAGAAGAGTATCTTTTCCGTAGAGATTTACAACTATTGTAGCAAAAGTTGGAGGACCGGAGGGCATCTCTACAAATTTTATTGATGTATCTTTATAAAGATGTTCACACTGGTTTTGAATTACTGGACGAAGTCTATGAACCATCATATAAGATGGCTCGTCTCGTTCATGTTTATCTGTTAGATTTATAACCATTTCTGCTTGATTTTTCAGTGACTTAAATGCACTCCCTTTCACGAGCCCTGCATAATCAAGTGGAGCACCTTGCCCTAAAAATATCTCTATATTTTTAATAGATTCTTCTTGTTTTAAAACTTTTGCCACACACTCTGTAACTTCTCTTGTTTGCTTAATAGTTGAATTTGTAGCAGTGTCAACATAGATACTATAAGTGTTCGCACTCTTTCCTGGGAGCATTTTTGCTAAAACCATTTTTGTTGGTATCATGGCTATAGCAAAGATTAAAAAACCTAAAACTATAAAACCTACTTTTCTTTGTGCTTTTTTGGAACTTACAATTTTATATATTCTCTCTTCCATTAATGCGTCCCTTTAGAGCGTTTTATCAGTTTTCGAGCTAAAAATGGTGCAAATACATAGGCTACAAAGAGTGATACAGCCAAAGCAACAGGTACATTAAGCGGTATTGGTAGCATAAACTGTCCCATCATACCACCAACAAAAGCCATTGGAATCATGGTAAGCATAATGGCAATAGTTGCAATATTTGTGGAAGGACCTATCTCATCAGTTGCTTCGATGACTATTCTGTCAAAACTATGATGTTGAGTCTCTTTTAAGTGCATACGCCTATGAATATTTTCAATCACAATAATAGCGTCATCAACAATGAGACCCAAAGAGAGCAAGAAAGCAAAGAGCGTAATACGGTTGATAGTTTGATCGGTTAAAAAAGCGATGAAAAGAGTAGCCGCTAAAATCATAGGTACTGCAATAGTTACAACCAAAGACTCTCTCCAGCCTAAAAATGGGATAAGTATAAAAGAGATAATAGCAATAGTCAGAACTAAGTGATGGACAAGTTCATTTACAGCCTCATTTGCGCGTTCACCATAATTTCGAGTTATTATATATCCTAGTCCAAATTTTTCCAATGCATCATTGTTTTCTTCTAAGGTTTTGATTACTTTTTCTGCAAGATGAACAGCATTTGTCCCCTTAAGTTTTGAAATAGTCATCGTTACTTGATCTTCATTTTGAGAGAAAGGTTGCCCATCGGCTTTGTAAGAGATAAGGGCTTCTTGAAAGTTTTGAATATCATAAAAGTATTCAACTTTTGCAAGGTCTTTGAGGTAAATGAGTGAACCCATATATTTTGCAATTATTAAGTTTTGTAAATCTTCTATAGAGTTTATTGCATTCTTTACCCCAAAAACAACTAAACGATTGTTTTCTGTTGGCAAATCCACCTCAGGAGCATTTTTAGCAATAGCCTGTATCGAGTGAACAACTTGACCTATGGAGATATGATATGCAGAGAGTTTATCCAAATCGAGTAAAACATTAAACTGTGGATGCTTTGCACCCTTAAGTGTTGTTTTTGAGATATCTTCAATGGCATTGATATCTTGCTGAATATCTTTTATCAGCTTATAGAGTTTAATATGATCAATCCCTAAATCTTTTTTCTTATAAAAAGCAACAGTTACAATAGGAACATCTATATCTATATCAAAAGGCTTCACAATTGGCATCATCGCCCCATCTGGAGTTGAGTCCATATTTTGCATCACTTTATCATAAAGTTTTAGATTTGAGCTCTCTCTATCTTCGCCTATTTTATACTGAACATTGAGCATACCTACATTATTCATCGCAGTAGAGTAGATATCTTTGACACCCTTTATCTCACTGATGCGTCGCTCAAGAGGTTTTAGGATGGCATTATTTATCTCATCAGGAGATGCTCCTGGCATTGGTACTATGATAGAACCACCACTTACCGCAATTTGAGGATCCTCTTCACGAGGCATAACCTCTAAAGAGATATATCCAAGTGCTAAAATAGCAAAGGCTAAAATAGCAGTTAGAGGATTATTTAAAAAATTTCTTGCAAGAATACCTGCAATATTATGTAATTTGAGTTCAGAATTATCAGCCATTATTATATTTTCCCATTATTTTCCCTTTTCAACTATTCATTTTATATCATTGTCTCTAAAATAATCCCTAAGTTATTTCGTATTCCCATAATAAAGTAATATCTTTACATATTTACACATCTTCTAAAAAAATAGTGCTAAATAGTTCTCTTCTCAACAAGCTATATTCAAACTATTGTTATCCTTACTCACGCAAATGCTTAAAAAGGGAATATATATGAAAAAAAATGCTCTATTTCTTATCTTACTTGTTGCAATGAGTCTTAATCTCTATGCTAAAAATATCGATGCTTCTTTACTAGAAAAGGAAAATGGTCTCACTTATGAAAAAAAAGTGCGAACTCCTTTTACAGGAAATGCCTACTACTTTTTCAAAAGTGGTAAAACAAAAAAAGTGGTACCCTACTATAAAGGTAAAATAGATGGACGACTGACAGAGTGGCGTGAAAACGGCAGTGTGAAAACAGTCGCTTATTTTCGTGCTGGAAAACAAGATGGAGAATACATAGGTAGCTATTCAAATGGTAAAAAGTCTATTGTCGCTTACTATAGGAATGGCAAACAAGATGGTGAAGTTGCAACCTGGTATAAAAATGGTAAGAAAAAAAGTTCTGCTTACTTTAAAAATAATGTAGAAGATGGTGAGTCAAAAACTTGGTACTCAAACGGAAAGCTTAAATCACAATCATTCTATACAAATGGAAAAAAAGTAGGAATTTTTAAAGAGTGGTATCCAAATGGTCAACTCTCAGCCAAAGCAGAATATAATGACAACAAAATTTTTGGTGCACCTCAATTTTGGAAAAAAGATGGTTCAATTATTGCTACAAAGTAATTAAATAATTTACTTTTAATTAGACATTTATAGGGTACAATTTTACCCTATTAAATGAGAGGATGAGCAATGCCACAAAACAAAAAATCCCCCCTATGTTTCGCTAACTTTATAGTTATCACACTTATCCCTATAAGTTTTTTCATCACAATGATTTTTGGATACCTAGGCGTTATTCCTCTGCATGTACCTGTTCACTCACTCGGTGTCATTGGTTTCATACTTTTTATCTTTTTACTTTTTACAAAACACAATGCGAACTACTCCGTATGTAATATGCGAGCAACACTTACAGATCTTGAAAGCGCTTTAGAGACAGAGTTACAAAAAAACTCTCTAAGTATAGATAATGAAGCAAAATCTATTTTAGATATTAAAAAATTTCTAAACCAATACTATAAAGATGTGAGAAATGATAACTTTGTCTCTGTTGCATCATCTATCTTCCCTATGCTTGGAATTTTAGGAACTTTTGTTGCCATTGCTATCTCTATGCCTAACTTTTCGGTAACCGATACCGAAGCACTTGACCATGAAATATCACTTCTTTTAAGTGGCGTTGGCTCTGCCTTTTTTGCATCAATCTATGGAATCCTTCTCTCTCTTATCTGGACCTACTTTGAAAAAAGAGGACTGAGTAAAATAGATTTCTACTTCTCTTCTATCATTGCCGACTTTAGCGCACTTGTTTGGAGTCAAGAAGAGCTTACTATTCATAAGTATGTACAACACGATATTCAAGAGAATAAGTTTATTGATGCACTTAAAGAGACTTTTAATATTCACTTTTTAAAAGAGATAAACGAACAACACCTCGCTAATTTTGCACTTATCTCAGGGAACCTACAAGAGAGTTCCAAAGAGCTCCAAAAAGCACTCCATGAAATGGATAGAAGTACTTCAGCACTTGATGCACAAAACAACATCAATCAAGTCATATCTGAGTTTACTCAAGCAACACACTCTTTTGAGAAGACTACAAAAGTTTTTAGTGCACAACTCAACAACTCTCTTAACCGTACCTTTGAGAAGATAGATACAGAAGTGGGTGAGATAGTGATAAAGCTTGCAGACTTTGCAACACATGTCTCTCAAGAGAGTAAAGAGGTTCAAGATTCTATATCAAAGTACCACAATATGGTTGCAAACCATGTCAAAATCAAGTAGAAAAAGTAATGTTTTACAACAATAAAAAGAATGAAGAGACAAACTTTTGGCTCTCTTATGCCGATTTGATGGCTGGACTCCTCTTTGTATTTATTCTCTTAATCGGTGCTATTGTTGTAAAGTCTACTGTTTTAAAATCAAACCTAAACTCCAAAGAGAACTCTTTAGAAAACTCTTTGAGTATGCTTCTGCTTCGTGACAAGGAGGTGCAAAAGCTCAAAAGGCTTTTGGCTCAAAGGAGTCAAGAACTAAATAGTACAAAAGATGCACTCCTTATCTCAAAAAATGCTTTTAAACTTAAAACGGAAGAGCTAGTAAACCTCAACAACATTCTGCTCTCTCAAAATATGAAAATAGATGACTTTAACAATAAAATCATTATTATGCAAAATTTACTCGATGAATCAAATGCAACACTTGCAGAAAAAAACAATAAACTTCAAAATTATAAAAACAAAGTTCTCATCCTTTCAAATAACCTTACCGCAAAAGAGGATACCCTCAAACTCAAAGATGAGAAGCTACTTACACTTTTGAGAACCATAGAAGCAAAAGAGACAAAGTATGATGCACTGATAGCAAAGCTTCAAGCACAAAAAGCAAAAATTAAAAGTCTCACGGGCATAAAAATAAAAGTCATCGCTGAGCTAAAACAGAGTCTTGGAAAAAATGTAGAGATTGATACAAAGAGTGGTAGTATGCGTCTTAGCTCTAACATACTTTTTGATAAAGGGAGTGCAGAGCTGAAGGAGTCCTCTAAAAAAGAGCTTAAAAAAGTTTTTATAAACTATATAGGAGCACTTACCTCTAATAGAAACATAAAAGATCATATTGAGCGTATAGTCATAGAGGGTCATACAGATAGTGATGGTGGGTATCTTTTAAACCTTAACCTCTCACAAAAGAGGGCCTATGCTGTTATGAATTATCTTCTCACACTTGACTTTACTAAGAAAAACAAGATAAAGCCTCTTCTCGTTGCGAGTGGAAGATCTTATCTTGATGCAATCTATGACAAAGATGGCAAAGAGGATAAAGAGGCATCAAGAAGAATAGAGATAAAGTTCAGACTTAAAAATGATGATGCAATGAACCAAATAGAGAAGATACTCGACTATGAATAACTTTGAGCCAAAGTATATCAAACTAGCTTCTTCATATCTCAGTGAGAAGCTGGGTCAATTACATATCTCTAAAGAGGAAACAATCGAAGAAGAGAGAGTAGAGAAAAAAGAGGTCTCAAGGTTTCAGAAGATTGTTGCAACTATTTTTAAATAAAAGTAAAAAGATACCCACCATCAATCTTTTTTAAAGCATATCTGTAGTAACCATCAAGTTCAATTACTACTCTATAGTAACCATCATGATTTCCAATTCTTACTTTTGTAATAACACTTTTTTTGTCTTTAATCTTCTTCTCATAACTACGAATAGTTATATCACGACTAAAATCACACACTATTCTATGTGGTTTTGTAAGTAAAAAGTTCCTCAAAAGTTTATCTTTTGTAAGTAGTTTTAACTCTTCTTTACCCTCAAGAAGTTCTATAAACTTCAGTTTCACTATCTCTTTAAAAAGTTTTTTTTCACTCTTTGTATCATCAAAAGGAGAAATATAACTCTGAGAAATAAAAATAGGGAGATGCCAATCTACGCTGTTGTGTAACTCAATACTCTTTTTTTCTATAGATCCATCAAGGTTTTTATAACTTACCGTAACACTCTTGATAACTCGAGCAGTTGAAGGAAGGGAGAGTGTTGCTCTTTGCAAAGGAGAGAGGTCTAACTTCTGGTTTGTAGTCAAGGGAGTATCTATCTCTCCCTCAGATGGGAAAAAAGGATTCTCTCTAGCACCAAGAGAGAGTAAACATAAGCACAAAACTACAAAAATTTTAATCATTTTAAACCTAATTATTTTAATAGCTAAATTATACCTACTCTTTTAAAAAAAGGACTTAAATCCAATGCCAACTCTAATATTAACAGCAAACTCACTAAAAAATTATATTTTTTTAAGATGAGTTGATTGCCCATCTTTTAGTTCTTTGTAGATATTTTTCATCGGTTTACTGTGAGCAGCTTTACCATTGTAAAACTTCTGAATCTCTACTAATGCTTTGTAAGCTTTGTTTAACTTAAGTGCTTTACTGTGCGATGGATAGAGTAGAAGTGTTACATCATTATGTAACTTTGAAATCATACTTTGATTTAAATCACCATTTGGAAGGTGAAACTTCTTGTATGCTTCATTATTTTCTCTAAATTCATCACTATATGGATTATACTCGAGATAATGTGAAAGTTCATATTCCCCATTTTCATATCTATATTCAGGAGTGTTTTTTAAATCTTTTTGTGTCGCATGGTACCAACCATTTTGGAAATTATCCTCAATTTTTCTAGGAAATGCAAAGGTAGAGTCCGTAAGTACACCTATGCCACTATGACATCCCATACAGTTCAGAGTCTCTTCATAACTTTGTGGGCGTAAGTCTCCTTTTTTATCTTCTATAAAGCCTTGGTATGTCCAGCCCATGTTATTTCCTAAACCACTTTCCATTGTACCTCGAAAAGTTTCAAGTTGGTCAGGATTCAGTGACTTTTCTTGAATATCTGCCATACCTTTGTTTTGAAGGTTTGCATAAGTGAGCCATAGATTTTTCTTAGCATAACGCAACTCTTTCATTCTAGGAGAGAGTGCTATTTCACCTTCAATGTCGCTCTTTATATAACGCACAGAGTGTAAAAACTCTGTATTTTCAGGGTATAAACCTGCAGCAAGATGCAATTTCCCCTCATCGAGCAGTATTTTAGCATAACCAACATAGCTCATATATTTCCCACTATTTGGTGCCCACTCATATACTATTTTTTCTGCTCTATCAAGTGTCCCATTTTTATTAAGGTCGACACCTACTAGGTTTTCATCTATAGGAGAAGAGAGTGCTATATCTTTCTTTTTAATAACTGCTTCAACAATGCTCAAGTTTATTGTGTAAAGAGTAGCATTAAAATCTCCACTTTTTGTCGCTCTCATCATAGAGTCATCAAGACGGATAAGTACATCATCAGTAGATCCATTTGTTGGCCAAAAAGTACCTAAAAATGGCATGTAGCTAAATGCAACCCAGCCCGTTTTATTCCCATCAGGAGCTATGTCAAAACCTAGAGTATTAAAATTATAGTAGCAATCTGGAATATATCCACCCCATTTCCCATCACCATCGCTATCCCATAAGTCAGAGAGTTGTTTTAATTGTTCAGCTAGTATAATATTTTTATGTTTGTCAAAATAGTTACTTGTGTTAACATACTTAATAATTTCAGTATCACTTATCTCAGAAACTCTCTTAGAAAAGTCTATAAAATTATTAAGAAATGGATTTTTAAGCGCTGGTTCTGGAAAATCATAAGCCTCTTGTAAATCATCATCACCCATCACGAAATTTGGTATTTTATTTTGTGTGTGGCAAGCGAAGCATGGATTATATGTATTGTTTAAATCATCTGTAGTTTTTGTGTAGCACATCTGTGTTATATATGCAGATGGATGATAAGGAGTACTTAGTCTAATGTCGTAACCATTTGTATCACTAAGTGTAATGGAACGCAAAGTAACTGAGGTATTTACATCTCTGTTTTTATCTTTTGAAGTATCTGCATAAGAGTTTGTATCATTTTTATTGCAGGCTGTTGTAAAGATAGCAAGTGTACTTAAAAGTACACTGCTAGTAACTAAAAGTTTTAAAGAGTTCACTACTCTTTTTCACCTATTTGCATATATCCTACATATGATTGTACATCATCAGGATTTTTAACTTTATCTTTGTCTGATTCACCATATGGGTGTTGCGTTACAAAGTTCATATAAGTGTAACCATTTATTGGCTCTTGAAACATTGGAGATGTAGTTTCAGATCCAAATGGTGTTGTTGCAACACGAGCTTTTAATGTATCTGTTTCTGTGTCAAATGCCCAAACCATGTCATTTTGATGGTATCCAGTATCTTCACCGATAATAAGTAGGTTTGAACCTGCCTTGTAAGTAACATTATCTGGACTAGCTATAGAGTTTACATCACAGCTATTTGCTGCATAAGGGCTGTTTGCATCGTATGTTTTCATTGTACCTGCAATAATAGATTTTGTACTTGTTGCAACATAAGCACTATCAATAGCTATATTGTCTGTATCTTTAATACTAGAACTTAGTGCAAGTTCATATACTGCACCACATTTGTCATACTCGAGTTTGATGTCGTTGTTTCCACCTTTGTCATAACTATCTTTTGATTTACCATACTTTTTAAAGTCTTCCATACCCTTAGCGATTTGACTCTCTGCAGTATAGAGTACATTTTTATCTGGATTGTAAGTAATACCTTCAAATTTTCTAAACTCTGTTGTAGCACCAAGATAAGCTGCATAACGACGAGTCTCTAAAAAAGCCGCCTCTTTTTCTTTTCCAGCTTTTACTTTTAAACATTCTAGTCCACCAGAACCACTATTAATTGCTTTAAATCCAGCAGTTGGACACTCGTATGAAGCATTAGCATCTTCACTATCAAAAATGTCTGTAAAAAGAGGTTTAGAGTCTACAATAGTTTTAAGTTCAGTATCTGTAGCATGTCCAAGTTTTATCCAAGTATAATCAGCAGCTCCTCCACCAACACTACTTGTTTGATTCCATTTTGCTGCATAAAGAGTACCTGCAGTTAATTTACCTGCATTGTCAGCTACATACATATAAAAAGCATCATTTGAACCATCATCAGACATATATGCTGTTTTGCTATCAGGCATAACATATGCTAATTCATGAGCAAAGCGTCCCATACTGTAGTGTTTAGTGTAGGTATTGTCTCCAGCTTCATTTTCAATAGTTACTTCTGTTATATAACCATAAAAGTAAGGGTTTGCCTTTGTTAAATCACCACCAAAGTATGGTGCAACTAAGTTATAATAATCATCAATTTTACCTGTTGCTACATCAAGCCCTCTAGCATTTGGCTCATACTCTTCACTTCCAAGAAATGAGTTCCATGGAGTTTTCATACCTGCACAGTGAACATATCCACCATGATAAGCTTTTTGTGAAATGTATTTTAAATTTTTAGCACTTAGCTTACCTGTACTTGCATCTTGAGTAAGTTCAGCTTGGTAGATTGCACCAACTTGACACTCAAATTGAGTAATCATAAAGATTTTTGAACCTTTTGTGATAAATTCTGTATGATCTGGACCTGAACCACCAAACTGACCATTACAGATATAGTTGCTTCCATCATCAAGTTTTAATGCTGCATCATTTTCATCTTTTAGAAGTCCAAAAGTTTCGCCACCAAGTGTCTTTCCCGTTCTTAAAATAGTATTATAAGAGAGAGATTTTTCAGTAAAATCTACATCTATTCCTGTTGCAACACGGATTTTTGCTTTTTCTACATCTGTAATTGGTACACTAACACTGTTTTGTAGTGCTATAGCATTTGAACCATTAGTGCCGTTTGTTCCATCTGTACCATTAGTACCGTTAATACCGTTTGTTCCATCTGTTCCATTAGTACCGTTTGCTCCATCTGAGCCATTACAACCAGCCATTGAGACTATTAAAAGTGTACTTGCAGCTAAACTTAACCATGTTTTCATTACTATTCTCCTAAATTGAATTTAGGGAAGTATAGAACTTAAACATTACACAATTAACTCTTTTTAGGAACATGATTGTTACACAGTGTAATCTTTACTGCGCACTAATCTCTTTAAGTTCAAAATATTCACGCTGGAGTTCAGCATTTTCTTTTTTTAAGTGTACTATTTCATCTTGTAAATAGGTTTCATACTCTTGCAAGCCATAAAGTATTTCGAGGGAGTTTGTTCCATAGAGTAGTATGCCTAGATAGATGCCTAGAGATACTACTATGAAAAAAAGGAAAAAGAACTTTCGTAGAGAGAGACCTAAATACCTTTGAGTTATACTCTCATTTGTATCGATCTCTTCAAAAAGTTCTTCATTTTGCATAAAAAGACTTAGTTAAAAAGTGCTGAACCTAAGTACTCGCCATATACAACTTCGTTTTCTATCTCTAAAAGGCGGTTATATTTAGCAGTTCTTTCACCACGAGCAGTTGAACCTGTTTTTATCTGACCACAGTTAAGTGCTACAGCAAAATCAGCAATAAAAGCATCTTCACTCTCACCTGAACGGTGACTCATAACACAACTGTAACCATTTCTCTGAGCAAGACGCACAGTTAACATAGTCTCACTTACAGAACCTATTTGGTTTGGTTTGATAAGAATAGAGTTTGCGATACCCTCACGGATACCTCTTGCTAAGATGTTCGCATTTGTAACAAACAGATCATCACCAACGATTTGGATTTTATCTCCAAGCTTCTCAGTCATAAGCTTGAAACCATCCCAATCATCTTCCGCCAATCCATCTTCAATAGACACAATAGGATACTTTTCACATAAAGCAGCATAATAATCAACCATCTCAGCACTTGTAAGTGATTTACCCTCACCTGTCAGTTCATATTTTCCATCTTTATAAAATTCACTACTTGCAGGGTCCATAGCGATAGCTATCTCTTCTCCAGCCTTATATCCAGCTTTTGCTATAGCTTCCATGATAATTTCAATAGGCTCTTCATTTGAACTCAAGTCTGGTGCAAAACCACCCTCATCTCCGAGTGCTGTTGCATGACCTTTTTCTTTTAATATAGCTTTAAGATTATGATACACTTCAGATGATGCTCTAAGAGATTCTGCAAAGTCCTCAAAACCTATAGGCATAATCATATACTCTTGAAAATCAACACTATTATCAGCATGGCTTCCACCGTTAATGATGTTTAGCATAGGTGTTGGCACTACCATCGCATTTGCTCCACCTATATAACGATATAGTGGCATTCCTAAAGATTTTGCTGCCGCACGAGCAATCGCCATTGATACACCAAGAACAGCATTCGCACCTAAGTTACCATAGTTCTCAGTGCCATCAAGCTCTTTCATAGTCGCATCTACTACTGCTTGATTAAAAGGACTCATACCAACAAGCGCATCGTTAATCTCATTGTTAACATGACCAACTGCCTTTAAAACACCCTTACCCATGTAACGCTCATCTGCATCACGAAGCTCTAAAGCCTCACGCTTTCCAGTACTAGCACCACTTGGAACTATTGCACTTTCAACTGTTCCATCACTTAATTCAACTGTTGCTTTTACAGTCGGGTTACCACGAGAATCCATCACTTCTATTGCACTTACGCTATCTATAAACATATAATTACCTTTCAAGTTTTCTATTAATTGTTAGTATTTTATCTAAATTTTACTAATAGAGTGCTTTTTAGTTCTTATGCATCACTGTCCGCTATTTCTGCTGCTTCCATAACCATCACATTACTGATACCCATGGCAACTTTTATTTTCTCTTCTATTTCTGCAGCTAATTCTGGTTCATCTTTAAACTTCTGCTTTACATTTTCTCGACCTTGACCAAGTTTACCATCACCATATGCAAACCATGCCCCTGCTTTATCAATGATGTCAAGTTTTACACCATAGTCCACCAACTCACCCTCTTTAGAAATACCCTCTCCAAACATAATGTCAAACTCTGCTTGACGGAATGGAGGAGCAACCTTATTTTTGATAACTTTTGCTTTAACACGGTTACCTATTTGACTCTCACCTTGCTTAAGTGAAGCAATACGACGAATATCAATACGAACAGAAGCATAAAACTTCAGAGCATTTCCACCAGTTGTAGTTTCAGGAGAGCCATATCCCATCATCCCGATTTTCATACGAATCTGGTTAATAAAGATGACTGTACAGTTCATTTTACTTAAAACACCTGTCAATTTACGAAGTGCCTTAGACATTAAGCGCGCTTGCACACCCACTTGCTGATCAGTCATTTCACCCTCTAACTCTACCTTGGGAGTCAGTGCTGCAACAGAGTCAATAACAATTAGGTCTATTGCCCCACTTCTAGCAATAGTTTCAACAATATCAAGTGCTTGTTCACCATAATCGGGTTGCGATACTAAAAGGTTTTCTACATCAACACCAAGATTTTTAGCATACACAACATCAAGTGCATGCTCCGCATCAATAAAAGCACATACCCCACCATTTTTTTGACACTCAGCAGTTATCTGAAGTGCTAAAGTGGTTTTACCTGAAGACTCTGGTCCATATATCTCTACAACACGCCCTTGAGGTACACCACCGATTCCAAGTGCTAAGTCAAGTCCTAAAGAACCTGTACTAATTGACTGAATCGGTTCAATATTTTTATCGCCAAGTCTCATCAAAGCACCTTTTCCAAATGCTTTATCTATCTGCTTCATCGCTAAGTCTAATGATTTTTGTTTGTTTGCATCCATCTTTGTGGCTCACTTATTTTTAATTTTAGAAATTATAGAGTAAATTTTTGTATTTTTTGAAAAATATTGCAAATTGTCATTATTTATTTTGAAATTTCTTTTTATTACGCAAATATTTTAGTGCTAAAGTTAACTGTATGATACTTTTTGCTAAAATATCCCCATGAAAAAAACTTTAATAGCCCACTCTCCTGATGCAGATGATATTTTTATGTACTATGCCATAAAATTTGGCTGGGTAGATATGAAAGATACTCTCTTTGACAACATCGCAAAAGACATTCAAACTCTCAATGAAGATGCACTTAATGGTGTGTATGACATAGTAGCCATAAGCTTTGCACTCTATCCACATATAAAAAACGAGTATGCACCTCTACGAACTGCTGTCAGTTTTGGTGAGGGGTATGGTCCTAAGGTTATAAAGAAAAAAGGTGTCAAACTCAAACGAAACTTTAAAGTTGCACTCAGCGGTGAACACACTACAAATGCCATGCTTTTTCGTATCGCTTACCCTGATGCAAGAGTTGTCTACATGAACTTTTTAGAGATAGAACAAGCTGTTCTTGATGGAGATGTACATGCAGGTGTTCTCATTCACGAGTCTATCTTAACTTATGCAGATGAGTTAGAAGTAGAGCGTGAGATGTGGGATATTTGGCAAGAGTTAGCAGGAGATGAGCTTCCTCTTCCTTTAGGGGGTATGGCGATTCGCCGTTCACTCCCACTCAACAAAGCCATCGAATATGAGGCTACACTTACAAAAGCTGTAAAAGTAGCACGAGATCATAAAGAGAGACTCTCTAAGATGTTAATAGAAAGAGATTTAGTACGCATCGATGCACAGACCCTTGATAAGTACCTTGAACTCTATGCAAATGACGACTCTATAACCTTAAACGACATTCAGTACAAAGCAATAGATAAACTCTTTGAGATTGGCTATAAACACGGTTTTTATGATGCACCTCTTGAAGTAAAAGATTATCTTATCCCAACTGAGTATACTCAACTTAGGAACTCATAAACTATGGAAGCAAAACTTGTAGCACTTGGTGTTGAGACCTTTAAAATAGCACTTATGCTTGCTCTCCCTGGGCTTCTTACGGGTATGTTTGTAGGTCTTGCAGTCTCTATCTTTCAAGCAACTACACAGATAAATGAGATGACCCTCTCTTTTATCCCTAAGATTATCGGTGTTGTAATTGTCATCGTTTTAACTATGCCATGGATGTTAAACGAAATGACCGACTTTGCACGCCATGTGTTTACAATAATGCCGACCTTTATTGAGTAATGCAAACAAAAACCATCAACTTTTCCAAATACTCCTCTTTTAAAATCGGTGCTTCCTTAGAAGTGGCTCTTTTAGAGGATAACTTCTCAGATATAGATAACTATTATCTCATAGGCTCTTGTAATAATACCCTCGTAGGAGATAACCCTCCCCCGCTCTTAATGCTCTCTAAAAAATATGATTATATTAAAATAGAAGAGGGAGTTTTAAAAATAGGAGGTGCAACTCCCTCTGGAAAAGTTGCATCATTTTGTAAAAAGAACGACATTGCAAACTTTGAGTTTCTCTCTCACCTCCCTGGAAAACTTGGCGGTCTTGTTTTCATGAATGCAGGTCTTAAAGAGTATGAAATGTTTAACGCACTTTTAGAAATTACGACAACAGAAGGCAAACTACTCAAGCAAGAGATTGAGTATGGATATAGATTTACAAATATAAACAAGCCAATTTTAGAAGTAGGTTTTGAAATCTCCTCTGGATTCTCTCAAAAAAAAGTAGCAATGTTTAAAAAAATGCGTGCCAACCAACCCTCAACCCCAAGTGCAGGAAGTTGTTTTAAAAATCCTGAGGGTGATTATGCTGGCCGCCTTATAGAAGAGGTTGGGCTTAAGGGCTTAATGAGAGGAGATATGTGCTTTAGTACAGAACATGCTAACTTTTTAGTAAACAATGCAGAGGGAAAGTTTGAAGATGCTCTCTGGCTCATACAAGAGGCGCAAAAAAGAGTCCTTGATAGATTTAATATCTCACTAGAGTGTGAAATAGTTATACTTGATAAAAATTACTAAGAAGAGTTCTCAAAAGACAACTCTTCTCTCAAGCATTAAAAACGAAGCATCAATCCTGCATACACACCAGCAAAATCCATATTCATTCTTGTTTTTTCATCATCACTAATTAAGTCAAACTTTTGGACTCTATAGCCAAGCTCCACTGCAGGTTGCACAACAGGGATAAAATCAAAAGTATAATCAACCTTAGCACGAATATCGTAAGCAGTTGAACCATTATATGTTATATATTTTCCATCAGCTTCTAGACCAATATTTGTAACTGGTATTTCTACTCTTCCTCTTACATATACTAAAGGAAGAGGGATAGACTTTGTATCACTATAACCAGGGAAAGCTAAATTTTGAGATACTTTATAATCTGCTTCCATAATCTTAAGATCTAAACCAACATCAACTGTCATCCAAAATGTATTATCTAAAAGATTATAGTAAGGGATTATGTCATACTGTTTAACATCAAAACTTGCTGCTGTATTAGCAGGTGCAGGAGTAGGAAAACCATCAAATGTACCTTTTACTAAACCTGTATCAGTTACATTTGCATACTCAAGTCTTAGATTTGGGATTATAGGTATTGGATGTTTTATAAGCATCCATACATAAGCATTTGTTTGTGATTCTTCTTTTGAATCATATCTACCTGTAGTAGTTGTAAGTAAAGTAGTATCAGTGTAAGACATAAATCCACTTGGAGCTTCTTGCCATGCACCAACACCCATTTCAAGTCGTGCAATATCAGCAGATACAGTTGATGTCAAGACAGCTAATGATGCTAAAGTTGTAATTATTTTTTTCATAAAAAATTCTCCATATAATTAATGGAAGTATTATAGCAAAGTAATAGTGTTGGATGTCTTAAGTGTTTAGAGAGGGTATTTCAAAAAGGGATAAACAAAATGAGCCGAAGCCCATTCTATTATTTTAACAAGCTTGGCTTAACTTTACGATTCGGCATTTAGTGCCTCACTGCATAGTAATTTAGTTACTGAACAGCAGCTATTGCAGCATCGTAGTTAGGCTCTTCAGTGATTTCTGGAACGATTTCTTTGTAAGTTACAATTCCTTCTTCGTTTACTGCGAAGATTGCTCTACAAGTAACACCTGCAAGAACAGAACCACCTAAAAGTACTCCGTAAGCATTAGCGAAATCTTTGTTTCTGAAGTCAGAAGTAACAGTTAAAGCGTCAATTCCTTCAGTTGAACAAAAACGACCAGCAGCAAATGGAAGGTCAAGAGAAACGATAGTTGGTTTAACACCATCTAAAGAAGAAGCTTTTGCATTGAAGTTACGAGTTTCAGTAGCACATACACCTGTATCTAAAGAAGGAACAACGATGATAAGTTGCTTATGCCCTTGAGCTCCACCAACTGTAACATCTCCTAAACCGTCTGAGTTTACAACAGTAACTGCTGGTGCTTTATCTCCAACATTTACCTCATTTCCTAATAATTCTACTTCTGTACCTTTAAATTTTGTAGTTGCCATTTTGGCTCCTTGTGTTTAATTTTAACGCGATTGCGTTTAACTAAAGAAACATTTTTGCTAAGCAAAAAACGATTCTCTTGTTTTGTTGAGAGAAGTATATTTTAAATCGGATAATTTTACTCTTATTTATACGATAACTGTTTTTGGTTAAGGTTTACATAAGGTTAATTACAAGCTACTTCTGGGTGCAATATCTAACTCTTCTAAGGAACTAAACATATTTTCCTTATACATATCAGTAGCTACTCTTCCTATCATTGCAGCATTATCAGAGCAGTATTTAAGTTCACTTAAAAGAAGTTTCGCATTATGAGGTTTTAAAAGCGCCTCTATCTGAGAACGAAGATAAAGGTTGGCACTCGCTCCACCTACTATGGCAAATGTTTTAGGTTGTACTGTTTTAAAGTACTTTTTGAGCTTCATTGTTAAGTGTTTTGTTGCGATATGTTCAAATGATGCAGCTATATCTTGAAAGTCTGGCTGCTCTTTCTTCTCCTCTTCGAGAACAGCTAAACGCACAGCATTTTTAAGTCCTGAGTAACTAAATGCAATGAGAGGTGACTGATGCAGAGGTACTGTAAAGTTATGTGCAAGTCTATCACCATTTTTAGCAAGTTCTTGAATGACTGGACCACCGGGGTAACCAAGCCCCATCATCTTCGCAACCTTATCAAAACTCTCTCCAAAACTATCATCCATACTCTTAGCAATAGTCTCTATCTCTTGGAGATTCTTTACTTCCATCACTTGAGTATGCCCACCTGAAACAAGCAGAACAGTCAGAGGAAAAACTGTCTCTTTCTCTATAAAAAGTGAATAAATATGCCCAATAAGATGATTTACCCCAATGATGGGAATATCTAAAGCCACAGCAATAGCCTTCGCCATAGTCACACCCTCTACAAGAGTAACAGCAAGTCCTGGAGTAGAAGTTACAGCAACGGCTTTTAACTCTTTAAAATAAGGCTCACACTGTTCTAAAATCTTTGGAAGTGCCTCAGCATGAAGTCTTGCTGCAAGTTCTGGCACAACACCACCATAAACACTATGCTCTATCTCTTGACTTATTTTCTTATGAAAAAGAAGTTTGTTTGTCGCTATCTCCGTGATGGCAATCGCGCTATCATCACATGAACTCTCTATACTTAGTACCATATTTACAGCTCCTTTACAAAGGCTCGTACTTCTGCATCAAGTGCAAAAACGTCATCAATATTTTGTGGAATTTCTACAAACTTTTCAAAAGCATTCATTATTTCACTGCTAATATCCATAAATCCTATCTCTTTGTTTATAAACTTCTCTATTGCAGCTTCATTTGCAGCATTTACAACAAGACCTCTCTGCGGAGTTCTAAGGAGTTCCTCTTTAATCTCCCAAATAGGATACCTCTCAGAACTTATCTCACGAAATTCTAAACTCCCCACTTTAAGCAAATCAACATGCCCTAAAATATTTTCATTCATCTTTGAATCAAGAGCATAAGCGATAGGAAGTTGCATAGAAGCGTGTGCAAAATGTGCCGTTGTTGAGCCATCTTTAAAGTCTATTAGTGCATGGATAAGTGACTTGGTCTCTATAACTGCATCATATTTGCCCTCACCAAAAAGCCATCTCGCTTCGAGGAGTTCAAACATCTTGTTTACCATAGTAGCAGAGTCAATGGTGATTTTTTGTCCCATCGACCAGTTAGGATGTTTTTGAGTATCTGCTAAGGTCGCATTTTTGAGTCGTGAAATATCCCAATCACGAAATGCCCCACCAGAAGCAGTAATAATCATCTTCTCAACAGGTCTATCTTGCAGAAGATACCAGAGTCCGAAGTGTTCTGAGTCTATGGGTTGAATCTTTGATGTATCTATAAAAGCACCACAAGCGACAAGCGATTCTTTGTTCGCTAATGCTACTTTTTTCTCACACTTTAAGGCTTTAAGTGTTGGTCGAAGTCCTAAAAAACCCACAAGGGCATTCACAACAAGCTCACTTTTTGCATCAGCTATAACCCTGAGTATGGCATCACTTCCAGCATAGACTTTCGTGTGATTTACTTTGGGTATATCTTCTACCTCTGCGACCACTACAACCTGAGGTTTATGCTCTTGTATCTGCTTATTTAGAAGTGTGATGTTTTTACCACAAACTAAAGCTTCGACTGCAATACCAAACTTTTTTGCGACAAGAAGAGTGTTTACCCCTATTGAGCCTGTTGAGCCTAGTAAAATCAATTAAACAAGTCCACGAAGTAGTACTAACATTACGATACCACCAAATAAATAGCCATCTATTCTATCAAGAACGCCACCATGACCGGGAAGTAAATCACCACTATCTTTTACACCCGCTGCACGCTTGAGAGAGGACTCAAACAAATCACCAAAAATAGAACTCACAGCCACAGCAAAGCTCACTAAAAATGCCACACCTAAATCCACGATAGAGAGACCAAAAAACATTCCACCAAGTGTTGCAACGGCGATGCCACCTACTACACCCTCCATGGTTTTGTTTGGAGAAGTTTCACAAAACTGTGTTTTTCCTATGCTCTTTCCAACGGCATACGCTCCAACATCTGTTAAAGCTACAACCGCTAAAAGCCATAAAAGAGACATCACACCATACTCTTGGTACATTGTGAACATAAAAAGAAGCCCTGCTGTTGGGTAGATAAAAGGAAAAAAATCCTTCCACTGTACTTCTTTGTTAAAAGCTACTGCACTCGCATATGCAACACCCGCTAAAACAAAAAGATCATCCCCATAAGGATAGATGCCAGCCACGAGCCAAAGCCCTATGGCAAAAGGTAAAAGCCCATCTTTTTCAACTTCAAAAAGTTTTATAGCCTCTTTGAATGCTAAGATATAAATAGCACCAAAAACAAGCCACGTAAGAAAAAAGTTATCTATAAATCCTATAATAAATACACCCGCTAAAAGTGCTAATCCTGTTGTAACTCGCTCACTGTGTTCCCCAAACATACTCATATAAACTTCCTCATAAAAATTATTGTAGATTATATCTAATCAGACTTTAATATCTAATTTATGAATCGGTTCCATCTCTGCATCATCTGCATCATCTTCTGCTTTTTCACTCCGTTCGTTCTCTCTATCTGCCTCATCACGAGTATGATCTTTATCCTCATTTACTTCTTGATTCTCTTCTGCAGGACGCACTTCTAAAACCTTTTCATCTCTCTCTTGAACAGAAGATTGTGCTATCATATTTTGAAAATCTACACGATTTGAGTGTGCATTTTGCGTTGATGATGCAACTGGTGTCATTTGATTTGTAAATATCGCACTTCCTATGGGTCCTATTGCCATCTCTCAACTCCTTGTATCAATCTCAATAGTTTTATATTTATTATAGAGAACATTTGCACCACTTTGAATGCTTACTTCTCTACGAGGAGTATAATCGACCAAAAACTTATCTTGTGCAGTCGTTGTAAAATCGACACAGAGTCTTGCAGCAGATTGTATAATTTTTTCGGGAAGATTTTGCTTATCAGTAGTGATGATTACATGACAAGAGGGTCTCTCTTTCATGTGAATCCAAACATCTTTTGCTCTTGCTTTTTGTAAAAGTGTGACATTTCCCTTCTCATTTTTTCCAAGCTGAACCTTATACCCTTCTATCCAAAAAGTCTCTACACTATCATCTACTTTTATCTTTTTGTTTTGTACTCGTTTTGGAAAAAGAAGCTCTATCTTCGCAACATCTTTTGCTACGCCAACCGTGTGAATAAAGAGTTCCATATGCTCTACTTTTGAGCGAAGAGACTCCTCTTCTATATGAAGATTTTTGGCTCTCTGTTTAGACTTTTTGCTTTTGGAGAAGAACATCTCACTTACCATAAAAGGAGAGTGGTACTCTTTGTCAATTTTTACTTCAAGTGTAGAGCCATCGTAATCTTGTAAGACTAACTCTTTAGTATATGGTTTAATGTTTTGCACATTTGATAAGACAAGGTTTCCCAAATGCTCAAACTCTCTTGCTTCCTCTTCAAGTTTCTCTTTAGA
This sequence comes from Sulfurimonas sp., assembly GCA_027071075.1. Classification (GTDB taxonomy): domain Bacteria; phylum Campylobacterota; class Campylobacteria; order Campylobacterales; family Sulfurimonadaceae; genus Sulfurimonas. The sequence goes on from JALSUU010000026.1 coordinate 41,633, forward strand.
TTCTAGTTTATCATAGAGTTTTTGCAATTTTTTAAGCTTTTTATTTAAGAAAGAGATCTTCTGTTTTTTGAGATTCTCTAACTTAGAGTTCTGCTCTTTTGTGTAAACCTCTTTTAAAAATTCTTCAACATTTTCTAAAGGGTACTCCTTTGCGACAAAGGGAGCATTTGGTACATCAAGAAGGGTCTGCCCTACCCTCACCTCACGAAAAGAGGAAAACAAATCAACATGACGCAGAGCTTCAAGCACTATGTTATCTGCATCAAGAATGATAATGTTAGTATATTTTCCTGTAAACTCTAACTGCAAGTATGTTATCTCCTCTTTATAAGCAGAAGCCATACTTGTTTTGATGCGAATAATCTTATCATCATTTACAAGCGAAATATCCAAAATATTTGAACGATTAAAACGCTTTGCAATAATGACATCAAAGGGAGCGTTGTAGACTTTAGAGCGAGGGTACTCCTCACACTTAAAGATACTAGAGTTTGAACGAGTCATGTTAAAGTAAACATCGTCTCGCTTGTCAAAAGCTATTTTGATGATGGTATCACTCACCCTATGAATGGCTGAGATTTTTGTAAATTGTTTTAAATAAATAATAATCTGTTTTAAGTGTGAGAGTTTCATAAGAGTATTTTAGCTAAACTTCGATTTATGAATCAAAAACTATATATGGTCTCACTTGGACCCGGTGATGTAGAATTACTGACACTCAAAGCACTCAACGCCTTTAAAGCATCTAATGCTATCTGTGTTCCAACAAAAAGTGAAGATAACTCTTTTAATAAATCTATTTCCTATAAAATAGTGCAAGATGCACTCGCTATTTTAGGTATAGAAAAAACTATAATCCCTGTCTACTCTCCTATGCACTTTGTCTATGAAGATTGGGTATATGAAGCGAATGTTGTACTTGAAGCCATTCAAAAGTACCAAATTGTCTCTTTTGTTACCCTTGGTGATGCAGGTGTGTACTCAAGTATATACTACCTACTTGATATTATAAGAGAGGAGAATGAAGCGCTCTATGAGTCTTGTGAAGTTATAGCAGGTGTAACCTCTTTTAGTGCCGCCTCAGCCGAGAGTAAAAAAGCACTCTGTTTGGGAGATGAAGCCCTTACTATAAAGCCTATAAACCCCCGCTCAGAGGTACATACAACAGAGATTTTAATGCGTCCTAAAATTGGTATGGATACAAGCTCTTTAGGAGAGGGAGATTTTTATACCTATGAAAATATGTACCTCAAAGATGCAAAAATCACTCCCTCAAAAATAGCGAAAGTAAAAAAATATATGACACTTTTTATAAAGTATGCCCAAAGAGATTAGATTAGATTAGTTTACTTTCTTCCACTCACCCTTTTGAACTCCACTCAAGTCATACTTGTTTAAGTACCCTCGGGGTGTCAGTACTCGCTTATCTTTTGTTAGTTTTGTTGTAGAGTTACCGATGAGAAGCGTTGTGGACATATTTACATCTACATTTTCAACCCCAGCTTCTACTAACTCCCCAGCAGTTGTGATTTTTATCATCTGGTTTTCGCGTCCCAAATCTCTTGCTATAACAACGATTCGCTCACTCCCTAAGGCACTAAGCTGTTCAAGCATACCTCTGTAAGGGTCAAGTCTGCTCTTACTCTTTGGATTATAGATAGATATAACAAAATCAGCCTCAAGTGCAAACCTAATACGCTTTTGAATCAGTTCAGCATCCGTTAATCTATCAGAGAGTGAGATAAGACAAAAATCTTGTGAAAGTGGTGCCCCTACCTCCGATGCAAGAGCAAGAACAGAGCTAATACCAGGTAGTGCCGAATACTCTATTTCCTCCCACAAATCAAGCGTATCTATAAGTTCAACCACTAAACTTCCCATAGCGTATACATTTGCATCACCGTTAGAAAGTAGAGCAACTGTACGACCTTTTTTTGCCTCATCTATGGCGTGTTGTACACGCTCTATCTCTTTTGTCATAGGTGTAGTAAAGACCTCTTTGTCCTCTACTAACTCAGGTAAATCTTTTGCATACTTTGTATATGCAACGATTAAGTCCGCTTCTCTTATAGCATTTA
>JALSUU010000027.1 GCA_027071075.1 Sulfurimonas sp.
TTTGTTAGGTTATCTAAGTTGTCCAAAGGCTCACCCATTCCCATATATACTATGTTTATTTTACGGTTATGTTTGTGGTTGTTATCTTTTTTAAGTGTTACCACTTGTGCAACTATCTCTCCAGCACTCAGGTCTCTTGTAAAACCACCCTTGGCTGTTAGACAAAAAGTACACCCTACTTTACACCCAACTTGAGTGGAAACACAGATAGTATATTTTGCTTCGTGAATTAGTTCTCCTGCATCGTCTCTCTGCTCATCTTTCATCTTGAGCCAAACTGCTTCCATAGTTTTTCCATCTTGAAGCTCTAAAAGGTACTTAATAGTTCCATCACTAGACTCTTCTTTATTGACAATCTTAAGAGGATTAACGAGATACTTCTGAGCTAACTCCTCTTTCATCGCCTTTGGAATATTTTTCATATCTTCATAGTTTGATGCATAGTTATGGTATAACCAACCATAAATTTGTTTGACTCGAAAGGCTGGTTTTATAAGCTTTTGTAACTCGTTTTGTGTGTAGTCCATTAAGGATGGTTTGAGGGCATTCATCTTTTTGTTAGTTCCTTGATGCGATTTTTCACATGATTTGAAAGAAGTTCTTTCGCTCTATCGTGGTTTTTAAGAAAATCTTCATGCGCATTTTTGTTAGTATAGTTTGTTATACAAAAAACTCCACCAGCAGGAATATCAAACTCTTGTGCTATTTTTAAAACAGCAAAAAATTCCATATTTTCAATGCCAACACCAAAGTTAATAAACTTTTTTGTGAGTGTTTCGTTAGTGCTAATGTAGTTAGAAGAGTTCACAATGATGTGTTTTTTACCTTCTGTCTCTGCAGTTATTACATTATCTAAAGGGGTATACGCATCATTAGATAAAAAAGCAAGTTCGATGTTTGAAGCAGTTTTACTCTCGATGATATCAAATATTTTTGCATCCCCATAACTTCCAGCAGAGCCAACAAAGAGTATAAATTCTGGTTTATCAAAGAGACAAAGACGCGTAAGATTCATAGCCGTCTCTACCATTCCCACTCCCATAGGTTGTGCGAAATCAAATGTTTCGTTATTTCCAGCACATATAATCATTAAAGGCGTACCGGAATATTTTGCTCGTTCAGATAGTGTTTGAGGTCCATAATATCTATCTCTTTATAGTGAAAGATAGAAGCAGCAAGTGCAGCATCAGCACCACCTTTCGTAAAAGCCTCTTTGATATGCTCCATAGTTCCAGCACCACCACTAGCGATGACTGGTACATTTACTGCACGACTTATTTGCTCCGTGATGTTAAGCTCAAAACCTGCTTTCGTACCATCTGCATCCATTGAGGTTAAAAGTATCTCGCCGCTTCCTCTCTGAACTACCTCTTTTGCCCACTCTACTGCATCAAGCCCTGTATCAACTCTGCCACCATTTAAAAAAACATGGTACTTTCCACTCTCTGTTCTTTTTACATCTATGGCAGTTACCATGCATTGTGAACCAAATCTCTTTGCACCCTCATCTATAAGTTCTGGTCTTTTGATGGCTGCTGAGTTTACACTTACTTTATCACATCCGACATTGAGTAGTTTATAGATATCTTCTAACTTGCGTATTCCACCACCAACAGTAAGTGGAATAAATATCTCTCGTGCAACCTCTGCAACTATATCTACAATAGTATCACGGTTATCACTTGATGCAGTGATATCTAAAAAGGTAAGTTCATCAGCACCCTCTTCATTGTATCTTCTTGCAACTTCTACAGGGTCCCCTGCATCTTTAAGTCCAACAAAGTTCACACCTTTCACAACACGCCCATCTTTCACATCTAAACAGGGAATAATTCTCTTTGCAAAGTAATTCATAGTCTCTATATACCTTATATTATATATTTTGAATTATACTACTTTAGACTTATAATTCGGTAACAGATTGTTTCACGTGAAACAATCTTTAAGTTTTGATATGTGATAATAACTTTCAAAGGAAGAGAATGATAAAAAATAGCGAAATAATAGAAGCATATAATTTTAGACACGCTTGCAAAATATTTGATAAAGAGAAGAAAATAAGTGAGGCTGATTTTGAAACTATTTTAGAAACAGCAAGACTCTCGCCAAGCTCTTTTGGTTTTGAGCCTTGGAAATTTTTAGTGGTGCAAAATAGAGAACTTCGTGAGAAACTTAAAACTATTACTTGGGGTGCACAAAACACACTGCCAACTGCAAGTCATTTTGTAGTTATTTTAGCGCGTAAAACAAAAGATATGAAATATGATAGTGATTATATATCTCATATCATGCGTGATGTGCATCATATTCCCCAAGAGATGGCAAATATGAGAAGAGCGAAGTATCAAGAGTTTCAAGAGAACGACTTTAAACTTTTAGAGAGTGAGAGAGCAATGTTTGACTGGGCTACAAAGCAGACCTATATCGCACTCAGTAGCATGATGACAACGGCTGCTATGCTAGGTGTAGATAGTTGCCCAGTGGAAGGTTTTGTCGCGAGTGAGATGGAATCTTTGATGCAAGAGGAGTTTGCTATAGATAGCGAGGAGTTTGGTGTGGCAGTGATGGTTGCCTTTGGATATAGAGTAGATGCACAAAAAGAAAAAACGCGTCAAGCTCAAAAGGATATTGTAGAGTGGTTTAAATAAATACTTAACAAATTTAGATATTATTTCAAATAATAAGTTAAGGAGATTTTTTGGGAAGTAAGAACAGAATATTTTTAGGTATTATCACTTCTCAAATATTGCACCATTGTCGAAATGTATTTAATGAAAATAAATTAGTTATTTCAAAAAAGAAAGCTGAAAAAGTTAAAGTAAATCATTTTAAACAAGCAGAATATATTTATGAATATAAATTTCAAGAATTATTAAATATGACGATAGCAACTTGTATATATAAACAAGATGGTATTACTAATTTTATAACATATGACGGGGAAAGTTATTTGATTTATGGTATATCTGTAAATAATTATCATAATGAACTATCCACTGTATTTAAACCAAGTATTAGACAACTGATAAAATGTAAAAAAAGTATGAAATTTTTTAGTGAAAAATTTGAAACAGAATTTGAAGAATATATTAAAAATTAAGTGGTGGGAGGGAAGCACCCCACATCTCTGCCGTATCAACCTACTCTAAACCGAAGTTTCAAAGGATACGAAGTATATGAATTCCCATATTTTCACTTCACTTAATTTTAATGCCACTATTATAACATAAAAAAAACAAGAGAATACTCAATTATTTTCTCTTTTATGGCGAAAAGTTAAATTGTATAAAAGAAATAATAAAATTTACCTATACTATTACCTTTCTATAAGGATAAATAGTATAGACTCTTCTTTATGAATATAGAAAGTGTAGTAGCAAAGAAGAAGTTTGGACAGAACTTTCTAAAAGATCAATCAGTTTTAGTAAAAATAGTCGAAGCGATGCCCAAAAATGACAATAAGATTGTCGAGATTGGACCTGGCTTAGGTGATTTAACTAAATTTTTAGTTGATGTCAAAAGTGTAGAAGCTTTTGAGGTAGATACCGATTTGTGTAAACTATTACAAAGTACATTTAAAGAAGAGATCGCTACCAAGCGACTCCACATAAATTGTGGGGATGTTTTACAAGCTTGGCAGAGCACTTTAGTGGATGAACCGTATGACTTAGTGGCAAACTTGCCCTACTATATAGCTACGAACATCATACTTAAAGCACTCGCAGATCCGATGTGTAAAAATATACTTGTAATGGTACAACTTGAAGTGGCAGAGAAGTTTTGTGCACATGCAGGTGAAAAAGTATTTGGTTCTTTGGGTATTATTGCTCAAAGTGTAGGAACGACTAAGATAGTTGTAAAAGTTCCACCAACAGCTTTTGACCCGCAGCCAAAAGTAGACTCTGCTGTTTTTCTCATACAAAAGAATGCAGATAGATGTGATAAAGAGTTTGAAGATATGCTAAGAGTAGCATTTACCCAACCTCGTAAAACACTTATGAAAAATCTCTCGCAAAAGTATGATAAAGAACTTCTCGTTGAAGCTTTTGAAAAACTAAAGCTTACACGAACCATTCGCCCTCATCAGCTTGACACTAAGGACTATCACCAACTCTATACAATAATATAAAGGAGTTTGGATGGCAGAAGAAAGTACAGGGGCTACAGCACCAGCTGCAGCAGCACCTCAAGCAGAAGCAAAACCAAATAACAACAATAACAGAAGACCAAACAATAATCGTAGACCGAACAATAATCAAAACAGAAAAAATGGTGACAAACCAGCGGGAAATAAACCTAATAACAACAAAAATAAAAACCGTAACCGTCACCGTAGAGCCCCTACTCCAGTAGATGAGAATCTGAAATCATTTGTAGTAAAGAATCAAGAAGCACATAAACAGCGCCTGAACCCTCACTATAAACTAGACTTAAACTCAAAAGCAAAAGTACGCATCACTCCACTTGGTGGACTTGGCGAAATCGGTGGAAATATCACTGTATTTGAAACTGAAAAAGAGGCTATTCTTATTGATGTTGGTATGAGTTTTCCTGATGAAACTATGCATGGTGTTGATATTTTAATTCCTGATTTTTCTTACCTCAGAGAGATAAAGCATAAGATAGTTGGTGTTATCATCACGCACGCTCACGAAGATCATATCGGTGCTATGCCATATCTTTATAAAGAGATGCAGTTTCCTATATATGGTACACCACTCCCTTTAGCAATGATTGGGAACAAGTTTGATGAGCATCATCTTAAAGAACATAGAAAGTACTTTAACCCTATTGTGAAGCGTCAAGTCTATGAAATCGGTAATGATTTTAAAATCGAGTGGATGCATATGACACACTCTATTATCGACTCTTCATCTTTAGCGATTACTACTGATGCAGGTACTATCATCCACACAGGTGACTTTAAGATAGACTATACTCCTGTTGATGGGTATACTGCTGACCTGCATCGTTTAGCATACTATGGAGATAGAGGTGTTCTTTGTCTTTTAAGTGACTCTACAAACTCACACAACCCTATTGCAACAGGTTCTGAGTTAAGCGTAGCACCTGCACTTGATAGAATCTTTGCAAAAGCAGAGGGGCGTGTGCTTCTTTCTACTTTTAGTTCAAACATTCACCGTGTGCAACAAGCTATCGCTTATGGTGTAAAGTATGGTCGTAAGATTTGTGTTATTGGGCGTTCTATGGAGCGTAACATTGAACTTGCGATGCAGTATGATTATGTACGATTTCCAAAAAATATCTTTATTGATGCAGATGAAGTTGCTCGTTTAAATGATAAAGAAGTTCTTATCGTTACGACTGGTTCTCAAGGTGAAGCAAATTCAGCTCTCTTTAGAATGAGTATTGGTGAACATAGACATATCAAAATCAAACCAACGGATTTAATCGTTCTTTCCTCTCGTGCTATTCCTGGAAACGAGGGAAGTATCTCTGGAATGCTTAACCATCTTCAACGCGCAGGTGCAAAAGTAGAGATGAGTAAAGATATTCATGTATCTGGTCATGCTTCTATGGAAGAACAAAAACTGATGCTTCGTCTTGTAAATCCTAAGTTCTTTTTGCCAGTTCATGGCGAGTATAACCATGTAATGCGTCACCGTGAAACGGGTATGATGTGTGGTGTTCCTGAGCGAAATATTTTACTTATGACGGATGGTGAGCAGATAGAAGTTGCACCAAAGTACATGAGAAAAGTAAAAACTGTTAAAACAGGTAAAACATACATAGATAACCAAAACAACCACCAAATCGAAGATGATATCGTTCTTGATCGTCAAAAACTTGCATCAGATGGAGTGGTTATGATTGTTGCAGAGGTGAGCGAGCAGAACTCTAAAATGCTCTCTAAGCCAAAAGTGACAACATTTGGTATTGTTCCAGATAAGCAAGATAAATCTTTTGCCAAAGAGATGGAAGATGTTATTGAGATTTTCTTAACAAACATCAAAGGTGGGCTTATTGAAAACCCGAAAGCTCTAGAGAATGACCTACGCCAAGTTGTGCGTAAACATATCTTTAGAAAGATGAAAAAGTACCCACTTATCGTTCCTCATGTCTTAGTACACTAAGCAAATTTTTGAGATGAGAATTTTTCTCATCTCACCCTCCCCCTTTTCTACTTTTTCCATTTGTTCAAGAACAAATTTTACAGTATAATAAGACAGATTTTAGAAGGGAGTTTCTTATGCAAACATTGACAATAAATATTCAAGATGGTTTTCTACAGGATTTTCTATCAATTGTTGAACATTACAAAGGCAAAATACAAATTCAGAAAGATAAAAATTTAGAATATGACCCATATTTTTATGAAAGAAAGAAACAACTTCAACAAGATATTGATGATATTGATAGTGGCAAGATTGAGATGCTATCAGAAGAGCAATACAATAAAGAAATAAATAGCTTTTTTACAGAATTGAAATCAAAATATGCAAATTAATCGTTCTCTATGATACAAAAATAATTTGTTTCAAATTTTAGATTATATTGCCCAAGATAAACTTAGCGCTAGTGAAAATTTTCTAAATGAACTTGACAAACTAATTAATAATCTTCCAAATTTTCCATTTAAATTTAAAAAATCAGAATACTTTGAAGATGAAAATATCAGGGATATGGCTTACAAAGGATATACAGTAATTTATAGAGTAGATGAAGCAAAAAGCACTATTGATATAGTTCGTATATTTCATAAAAACAAGCCAGTATTAAAGAAGTAAAAGATACAACAAAATAGATTTCTTTTACTTCGTTTTAATAATAGTTGATAGATAATATAAGTATATAGAAAAAAAGGAATTTGATGAAGTTCTTATTTTTATGTTTACTGCTTGTGAACGCACTCTTTGCGAGTGTAAAAACACCTTCTGATGTCTACTCTGAATCCCTTATTCTTAAACAGATGTTGGAGCGTTTACGCCTTGAAAATGGTCTGAAAGAGCCACTTGAAGAGATAGAACTGCAAAGAGATAAACTCCCTCGCCATGTACTTCAAAAGAGTATTGAAGTTTTAAGAAAGGTAGATAAATATAGGGAGATTCATGGGATGGGTGCTATTACTGTACCTCCTGTTCCCTCACGAGATATTACCCCACAAGATGTGTATAAAAATGTAGAGCGCTTAAAAGAGGAAGTGGCTTTACTCTTAGTCAATAAGGCAGATAGGAAAAACTTTGTATATAAACAGTTTTACAACAAAACCCCCTCTGATGTTTATAGAGAACTTTGGATAATCTCTTTAGGCTTTGATGCACTGCTTGGACAGGGCTTTACTCCTACAGATGTCTATGCACAGACAGAGCAGATTGTAGAACTTATTCAATTTTTACGCCAATCACAAAGAGAAAAAAAACAAGTTACCCTCCCCGCTTTAAAAGCGAATCAACACCCAAATCATGCACTCTACAAATCAGTAGAGTTGATTGCAAAAATCAGTAAGGCAGAAAAAAAGTTATGGATGCATGCTGTTCCTATTCCTAAAGTTGAGCAAAAAGTTATCTCTCCTACTGAAGTGTATGACTCTTTGCAGACAGTTATTGCTGAGCTTAACAGAATCTCTCGTCGCTTAGGGCTTGAGCGTGACTTCGCACTTAAAGCACCTACTGGTAAAAAAACTCCAGCAGATGTTGTACAAAACCTAGAGTATGCTATCGCCCTGCTCCCCTCTTTTAGTTTCCAGAGAAAGTTAAACCAATACCCTAAAGCCTCTTTAGTGAAAACACCTAATGATGTATTTGCTCTGAGTGAGTATATCTTAGAGAAGATAGAGTATATAAAAATCCAAAAAGGTATCAAAACAAAGGCGAAAGAGACGAGTTATATTTATGGGCTTAAACCTATACATGTGTATGAAAAAGGGATTGAAGATTTAGAAAAAGTGGCAAAACTCAAAAAGTTTGAGGGTTTTAAAGAGTCTGAGATTCCAGACTCTCCTACAACAAAGATTACACCGAGTGAGGTGTATGAGCTCATACTTAGACTTGATGATGAGTTAGGACTTCTTTATCATGACTCTTTAAAGAAAAATCCAATATTAGATTCCTATAGAGAGCTTGTACTAAAAAAAGAGTACAAGAAAAAAACACCCTCTGATGCGTATGATAATCTTTGGAAAATCTCTTATGAGTTGGATGCTATGCTCAATGAAGAGTACACACCAAATGAGACCTATATTTTAGCAAAAAAAATCCAGAGAGATCTTGTGTTGATGCAGAACTATTTTTTAGGTAAAACAGAGCAACTTGAGGAGAAAAAAAGTAAAGCTAAAAGACCAAGTGATGTTTTTTTTAAGTCTCTAGCAATACTCCAAAAACTAGAGTTTATCAAGGAGCGAGGAAACTTCAAGTCAGCAAAAATAACGATACCACAAGATGCAATAATTACGCCAACATCCGTCTATAATGCTCTGAGACTCATAAGTGCCACCATCTCTGAAATAGATGTGCACTATGAGATACCCCAATCTAAAGAGCTAAGAGAGGTAGTTGTAAACAAAACACCTACAGATGTTTATAGAGTGTTAGAGATGTCAGAGACAATAGTATCAAGTATTGTTAAGGAGAGTAGTTATGAAGATTAGTCTCTCACTCAAGGTTGCTATTGGTACTTTTTTTATTGGAGGTTTGGGGGTCTTGCTTGTTACTATTCTCTCCTTTGCTCAGATAAGTTCCTATGTAAAAGAAAATATGCTAAGTACTTTGCGGTTTGAACTAAAAGAAGATGCAAAACAGATAAAGAGTGATATAAATGGTATGAAAAAGGATATTAATTTACTCAAAAACAGTGAACAAATCGGAGCGATTTATAGGGCGAAAAATAACCCTTATAACTATGATGCCCAGAGTAACGAAACACTCTCCTCTTTAAAAGAGAAACTTGGAAAAACTTTTAAGTCGCTGCTTGAGCATAATGATGCCTATTTTAACATTCGTCTTATTGATGCATCGGGTAAAGAGTTGGTTGTAAGTGTGAAAGATGCTAAGGGGAAGGTTATAGTTCAAAAAGAGTCAGCCCTGCAAAACAAATGGGATTGTAGCTATTTTAAAAAGTCGATAGCCTTGAAGGAAGGGGAAGTTTACCTCTCAAAGATAGATCTAAACAAAGAATATGGGGTATTCTCTGTTCCACACATTCCAACTATAAGAGTAGCACTAGCAATTTACCTAGATAATAAGACTTTTGGAATACTTATCATCAATGCAAATATCAATAAGCTTTTTTCTGTTATAAACAATACATTCTCTTCCGATAAAAATTTTTATATAGCAAACGAAGAGGGCTATTATCTTTACAATAAAGATAGGGAGAAGACCTTTGGTTTTGATTTGGGAACTGAGTATAAAATAGAATCAGATTTTGACTTTAGTTCTGATGCGTATTTTAAGGGAGAGATGGCTTTTGCCCATAGAAAAGTCTATATTTTAGACAATAGGTATCTAATAATCGGTATGAGTATAAGTGATAGATTTTTAAAAGAGCAGTCAAGTGCATTTGAGAAAAATTTATCTGTCTATATAATTATTATTACGCTATTGATTGCATTTTTCTCTCTACTTCTTATGAAGTTTTTAATCTCTCCGCTTGCAGAATTAACAAGGCGTTCACAAGAGATTACAGAGGGTGATATGAGTCACTTTATTGAGTTTGAATTTATTGATAGAAATGATGAGATAGGGGAACTTTCAAAATCACTTAAATTTATGATAGAGAAAATAGAAGACTCTAAAAAGGAGATAGAGCAGAAAGTAGAGGATAGAACAAAAGAGCTCAATGATCTCAATGAAAACCTTGAGAAAATAGTGCAAGAAAAAACTCAAGAGAATATCAAACAGCTTGAGACTATGCAAGAGCAGAGTAAAATGGCTTCTATGGGTGAGATGATAGGCGCAATTGCCCATCAATGGAGACAACCGCTCAATGAGATAGGTATTGCTATTCAAAACCTTAAGTATGATTATGAAGATGGTCTGGTGGATGAGGCATTTTTAGATGAGTTCATACAGAAAAATAAAGAGTTAATAAAGTTTATGTCTACGACCATAGATGACTTTAGAAACTTCTATAGAGTAGATAAGACAAAAGAGCTTTTTGATGTGCGTGATGCCGTAGAAAAAACATTATCACTGCAGATGGCACAGCTTGTAAACAATAACATTAGTATCTATATAAGTGGTGAGAGTTTTGAGATAGAGGGTTTTAGAAATGAGTTTTTACAGGTACTTTTAAATATCATCAACAATGCAAAAGATGCACTGCTTGAAAGGAAGATAGAAGATGCAAAAATTATGATAGAGTTAGGGGATAAAACACTCAGTATTCGAGACAATGCAGGGGGTATCCCTGATGAAATTCTCGGTAGAATCTTTGAGCCATACTTTACTACAAAAGAGCAGGGTAAAGGGACAGGTATGGGGTTGTATATGTCGAAGATGATTATAGAAGAAAATATGGATGCAAAACTAAGCGTTAGAAACAGCGAAGGTGGAGTTGAATTTAGGATGGATTTCAATGGGTAAAAATGAGATAAGTATACTCTATGTAGAGGATGAACCAACTGCAAGAGAGTCCCTTTCACGCTTTATAAATCGTTTTTGCAGGACACTCTATATGGCTGAAAATGGGGAAGAGGGTTTAGCACTTTATAAAGAGCATAGAGTAGATATAGTGATCTCTGACATTAAGATGCCTAAGATGAGTGGTCTGGATATGGTGGAGGAGATAAAAAAGATAAACAAAGACCAACTCGTTATCTTTACCACGGCACATATAGATAGTGAGTATCTTTTTAAAGCCATAGAGTTACAAGTGGATGGGTATGTTTCAAAACCAGTTGATTTAGATAAACTCAAAGTACAGATAGAAAAGTGTGTAATCGAGTTACATGCAAAAGAGGCTATAGCTCAACTCAAAGAGAGTGAGGAGAGAGCGCAGGTAGTACTTGAAACTTCACAACTAGGTGTGTTTATCTATAAAGAGAAGTTTCTTTATGTAAATGATATTTTTGCGAAAATGATGGGATATACGAAAGAGGAACTCTGTACTATGGATGCTTGGGCATTGACAGAAAAAGAGGATAGAGAGTTCATCCATCAAGCAGTTTTAAGGCGTTTACAAGGGGAAAGCTTCCCTCTTGTCTATAAAGACATGACACTTATAAGTAAAGAAAATAATCAGGTAATATGTAGAGTGAGTACAGAGACTATACAGTATCAGGGAGGAAATGCAGGACTTGGAACAGTTTTAGATGTTACAGATATTTTACAAACGCAAGAACGCTTAAAACAACTTGCCCAAGCGATGGAACAGATGGATGAGATGGTTCGTATCACTGATAAAGATGGCTATATTACCTATGTGAATGAAGCACTTACGAGACATACTGGATATAAAAAGAGTGAACTTATAGGCAATACAAATAGACTTTTTAAGTCAGGTAAACATAGTGAAATTTTTTATAAAAAGATGTATGAAGCTATAGAGAAAAAAGAGAGCTTTCAAGCTACTTTTATAAATGCAAAGAAAAATGGTGATTTGTATTATGAAGATCAGGTTATCACGCCTATTTTAGATGAAGAGAACGAGAGTGTAAAGTACTATGTCTCCACAAGTAAAGATATTACTGAGAGTGTGAAGATGCAAGAGAAGATGAAACTGCTTGCTACTATGGATAGTTTGACAGGTATCAAAAACAGATATAGCGTAAACAATGAGATAGAGAGTGAGATAAAACGCGTCAAACGCTATGGTGGCTCTTTTGCTCTGATGATGTTTGATATAGACTTTTTCAAAAGAGTAAACGATACTTATGGGCATGATGCAGGGGATTATGTACTCAAAGAGTTTAGTACTATAGTTCTAAAAGCTATACGAGATACAGATATCTTTGGTAGATGGGGAGGGGAGGAGTTTATGCTCCTTGCTCCTAGTGAAGAGTTAGATGGCGCTATGGTTTTAGCAGAAAAAATTCGTAAAGATGTAGAAGCGTTTGTGTTTGAACAAGTAAAACACATCACTGTAAGCATAGGAATGACTATCTGTGATACAAATGCAGATAAAGAGAGACTTCTTAAAAAAGTGGATGATGCCCTTTATGAAGCAAAAGAGAGTGGAAGAAATAGGGTGATATATCAAAAATGTGAGTGTGATGAAATCTGTTAAATAGGGAATAAGTTTTTCATCCCATTAGCTTTTCAGCAAATTATTGATACTCTTACAGTAATTAAAATTTGAAGGCTATAATTTTGGCAGAAAAAGAGAACGAACAGTTTGAAAATGCAGTACAATCAATGATGCTTCATGTTGGTGAAGATCCTAGTCGTGAGGGTCTGCTTGAGACTCCTAAGCGTGTAAGAAAAGCGTATGAGTTTATTTATGGGGGCTATAAAGAAGATCCTCAAGAGATTCTCTCTAAGGCACTCTTTACAAGTTCAAATGATGAGATGGTTCTCATTAAAGATATAGAGTTTTACTCTACTTGTGAGCATCATCTGTTACCTATCATTGGGCGGGTGCATGTTGCTTATATTCCTGATGGAAAGGTGGTAGGTCTTTCTAAGATTCCTCGTGTTGTAAATGTTTTTGCGCGTCGTATGCAGATTCAAGAGCAACTTACAGAGCAGATAGCGGATGCCATCATGGACACTATCGCACCAAAGGGTGTGGCTGTTGTGATTCAAGCGCGTCATATGTGTATGGAGATGCGTGGAGTAGAGAAGATAAACTCTACAACTACTTCATCGGCGTTGCGTGGACTCTTTAAAAAAGATGAAAAAACGCGTGCAGAGTTCTTCTCTCTCATAAACTCTCCAACGGGAACTCGTTACTAACCCTATGCCATTTTCATCACTCAAAGAGAGGCTTGCAAAAAAAAACTACTCGGTAGCTTTTGGTGAGGTCGTAAAGATAAACGCTACTGTCATTACGGCAACAGGCTTGAGTGTAAGTATCAGCGATATGGTGAAAATTATCTCCAATGAGACTGTTCAAGAGATAGTAGGAATGGTCACAGAGATAGAGGGTGCACTCTTTTATATAACACCTTTTAGTTTTGTGGATGGTTTCGCATCAGGAGATAAGGTCTTTTTGGACTCTGCTGGGATGAATATACCTGTAGGTGATGCACTGCTTGGAAGAGTAGTGGACCCCTTTATGCGCCCCATAGATGATAAGGGGAACATTCATAGTAGTAGACTCAGTCCCATTATCAAAGCCCCCATAGCAGCTATGAAGCGTGGTATGATTGATGAGGTCTTTAGTGTGGGTGTCAAAAGTATAGATGGACTGCTTACTTGTGGCAAAGGGCAGAAGCTTGGCATCTTTGCAGGATCTGGGGTAGGGAAGTCTACGCTTATGGGGATGATTGTTCGTGGCTCTGATGCACCCATCAAGGTAGTAGCACTCATCGGTGAGCGTGGTCGTGAGGTTCCTGAGTTTATAGAGAAAAACCTTGGGGGCGATTTGACAAATACTGTCATCATAGTCGCAACCTCTGATGATAGCCCTTTAATGCGTAAATATGGTGCCTTTGCAGCTATGAGTGTGGCAGAGTTCTTTAAAGATAAGGGGCTTGATGTACTTTTTATCATGGACTCAGTTACTCGTTTTGCAATGGCACAGCGTGAGATAGGTCTCGCACTTGGTGAGCCACCAACCTCAAAAGGGTATCCTCCATCTTCCTTAACACTTTTACCACAGTTGATGGAGCGTGCAGGAAAAGAGGAGGGAAAGGGAAGTATAACTGCCTTTTTTACCGTGCTTATTGAGGGTGATGATATGAGTGACCCTATCGCTGATCAGTCTCGTTCTATCTTAGATGGGCATATAGTCCTCTCAAGAGAGATGACAGACTTTGGTATCTACCCACCTGTACATATCTTAAACTCTGCATCAAGGGTGATGAACGACATCATAACAGAGGAGCATTTTCGTGCAGTTATGAAGTTTAGAAGACTCTATACGCTACTTAAAGAGAATGAAACTCTTATCCGCATAGGTGCCTATACAAAAGGAACAGATGCAGAACTTGATGAAGCGATAGATAAAAAAGAGATGATGCAGAAGTTCATCTCTCAAGGTGCGATGTACAAAGAGGATTTTACGCAGACTACTACTGCTTTGATTGAGATGATGCAGGGGTAG
>JALSUU010000028.1 GCA_027071075.1 Sulfurimonas sp.
TGGGCGGTTTTAAGAAAGAGAAAGAGACTTATTTGGTTGATTACAGGAGTTGTTACACTTTCAGCATTGGCTTATGTGCTTTTGGTAAGACCTATTTATGAGGTGAAAGGAGTTGTCGAACTCGCTCAGATAGATAAAAAAGCTGTACAAAATGCAAATGACTTGAAACAGAAACTTTCATTTATTTATGGCGTGAATGCAAAAGAAAAAAAACGAGAATATCCTCTTATAGAAGCTATTACTCTTCCTAAAAAGTCAAAAAACTTACTTGTTGTAACAGCTAGGGGTTATGATAATGCTTCTGCAAAAAAGAAACTTGAAAGTGTTATAGAGTATCTTAAAAAAGTACAAAATAGAGAGATTGATATTTATATACAAACACAGAAAAAGCGTTTGGCTTTGAACACCGCTGATTTGAAACGCAATCAACAACTTGTTGCTCAAATAGAAAAAGATTTGAAAGATTATAAGAAGAAACTTTTAAGTATTTCTAAGCAAAGTGCAGCGTTAGCTGGAATATACTCCATAGAAATAGGTAAAAAACAGACTGAACTCAATAATATTATTAATCAACTTTATTATTTAAGAGATACTCTAAATGATATACAACTATCTATATCTCCTTTGAAAATTCATAAAACAATAATTATAGGTAGTATAGAAGAACTTGATAAACCAGTGAAACCGAAGAAAACGCTCATAGTAGTTGTTGCGTTTATAACTGGCTTGATGCTTTCTATATTTCTTGCATTTTTTTTGGAGTTTATACAAAGTGAAAGAAAAGAGTCGTAAAACTATTTGAAAGTTTTGCTTTCAAAGTAAAAGGAGAGTCACCTGTTATGCTCCATCATAAAATAACAATTATAGGTCTAGGCTACGTAGGCTTACCCCTAGCCCACGCATTTAGTGAAAAATACGAGGTAGTGGGCTTTGACATCAATAAACCAAGAATTGATGAACTTAACAGCGGCTTTGACAGAACACTCGAACTTACAAGTGAGCAGGTAAATGAGTCTCTTAAAAACGGGATGAAATTTACTATGGACATTGAAGATATTAAAAACAGTAATGTTTACATTGTTACTGTTCCAACTCCTATTGACAATAACAATGAACCAGACCTAACTCCTATGGAAAAATCGACTGAGACTGTTTCTAAAATTCTTAAAAAAGGTGATATTGTCATTTATGAATCTACAGTTTACCCCGGTGTAACCGAAGAGGTGTGTGTACCTATCTTAGAAGAGGGGAGCGGACTGAAATTTAATGAAGATTTCTACTGTGGTTACTCTCCTGAGCGCATTAATCCGGGTGATAAAGAACACACTGTTACAAAAATCCTTAAAATCACTTCAGGCTCAACACCGGAGATAGCAAAAGTGGTAGATGATTTATATAAGTCAATCATCACAGCAGGAACACATTTAGCACCTACAATTAAAGTTGCAGAAGCTGCAAAGGTCATTGAAAACACCCAAAGAGATGTAAACATCGCCCTTATGAATGAGCTTGCAATGATATTTGATACAATGAACATCAACACAAACGCAGTGCTTGAAGCAGCCGCAACGAAGTGGAATTTTATTAAACTCGCTCCCGGACTTGTGGGTGGGCACTGTATAGGAGTTGATCCGTATTATCTTACGCATAAGGCACAATCATTGGGCTATACACCAAATCTTATCTTAGGTGCGCGACATATCAATAACGGTATGAGTAAGTTAATAGCTGATAAAGCTGTAAAATATATGGTAAAAGCAGATAAAAAACTAAACGGTGCAAAAGTATTGGTACTTGGCATTACTTTTAAAGAGAACTGTCCTGATATGAGAAACACAAAAGTCGTTGACATCATCTCTGAACTCCAAGAGTATGAGTGTGATGTAGATGTATATGACTACTGGGTAGATAAGAGTGACAGAGAGAGTAAAACTATTCCTTTTATAGATGAACTTCCATACAACGCAAACAGATACGACTCTATCATCGTAGCAGTTGGACACGATAAGTTTAAAGAGATAACTCAAGAAGAGTACGCCGGACTCTCAAAAGGTACGCCTATAGTTATAGATGTAAAAGGCATAGTAGAAAAACCAACATGGAGACTCTAAAAATGAAGAAAAATTTTGCACTTATCGGAGCGAGTGGATACATCGCTCCAAGACATATGAAAGCGATAAAAGAGACAGGAAATGAACTTGTAGCTGCACTTGACTCGTATGATGGGATAGGCATTATGGACTCTAATTTTCCTCAAGCAGATTTCTTTACAGAGTTAGAGAGATTTGAAGACTTTGTAGGCAGATGGGATAGAGAACATGATGATAAAATAGAGTATATGAGCATAGCATCTCCAAACTACCTGCATAAAAGCCACATCAGACTTGCACTTAAAAACGGTGCGCATGCAATATGTGAAAAACCACTTGTACTTAACCCTGCAGATATAGATGAATTGAAAATCATTGAAAAAGAGACAGGAAAAAAAGTTTACAACATTTTACAACTGCGTCTGCATCAGTCCATTATAGACTTAAAAGAGAGAGTGGCAAAAGAGCTTGCGCAAAACCCAGATAAAATGTATGACATAGACCTTACTTACCTTACAAGTCGTGGAAAGTGGTACTTTGAGAGTTGGAAAGGCAAGCAGGAAAAATCGGGTGGCATCGCATCGAACATCGGTGTACACTTTTATGATATGCTTTGTTGGATATTTGGAGATGTTGAAGAAAATATTGTTCATGTAAAAACAGCAGATACAAACGCAGGCTATTTTAAACTCAAAAACGCAACTGTTAGATGGTTTTTATCAGTAAATTATGATTATATTCCAGAGGATATTAGAGCAAGTGGTATGAGAACATATCGTTCTATCACGGTAGATGGAGATGAGATAGAGTTTAGTGGTGGTTTTACCGACCTGCATACAAAAAGTTATGAGCATATCTTAAACGGTGGTGGATTTGGACTTGATGAAGCGTATGGAAGCATACGAACAGTCTCTACTATTCGTCATTTGAGTGCTGTAGGGCTGCAAGGGGATTACCACTCTTTTTGCGAAAAAGTTTTAAAGAAGTAAATAAATGGCTCAATATTTTGCTCACGAAACATCCATAGTAGATGAGAATGTAAACATAGGTGACAACACAAAAGTCTGGCACTTCTCTCACATTCTCTCAGGTTCAAACATAGGAGCAAACTGCTCTTTTGGTCAAAACTGTGTAGTAGGTCCAAATGTAAAAATAGGCTCGGGTGTCAAGGTTCAAAACAACATCTCAGTCTATGAAGGTGTAGAGGTAGAAGATGATGTATTTCTAGGACCTTCTATGGTCTTTACAAATGTCATTAATCCCAGAGCCTTTATAGTAAGACGCGATGAGTTTAAAAAGACACTGCTTAAAAAGGGATGCTCCATCGGTGCAAACGCAACGGTAGTGTGCGGTGTAACCATAGGTGAATATGCACTTATAGGCAGTGGTGCAGTAGTGAATAAAGATGTAAAGCCTTATGCCCTTATGGTAGGTGTTCCAGCCCGTCAGATAGGCTGGGTAAGTAGAGCCGGAAATACTTTACACTTTAATAATGAAAACATTGCAGTAGATGAATTTGATGGTAGCAGATATGTTATAATAGAGGAGAATTTAAAGGAGATATCATGCAATTAGTCATAGATATACAAAATGATACACTTGCTAAAAAGATTCTACAGATTTTAGCGGTTTTTAAAAATGATGGGGTAAAGATTAAGGCTATAGAAGGTGTAGAAGAGGATCAAAATGAGCCGCAAGAATATGATGTCGATTATGAAAAAAGTTTTCAATATAAGTTAGATAAAGCGGATTTTATCGCTATGAAAAAGACATTATGAATTATTTATTCGATAATAATATTGTTATCGATATTCTCTCTGAAAGAAGAACAGAAAAATATCCCCAGTCTCTGGAAGTTTATAAAACTATGCAAACTAAGCAAAATAATATTTTTATAAGCTCATCTTCTTTAGATAATATTGAATTTATACTTTTTAAAGAGATAAAAACTCAATTTAATTACTCTAATAAAG
>JALSUU010000029.1:0-10564 GCA_027071075.1 Sulfurimonas sp.
TTTTTACTTTTTGAGAACAGCGGAAGCGATGACTTGGAAGATTTTGTAGATAGTGCATTTTCTAAAGCACGCATCACTTTTAAACTGCCTTGGATGGAAGCTGGAGAGTATGCCCAGATTAGTGATCAAGTCACAGATCTACTCACGGAGGGCTTAGGAAAAGATGTAGAAGTTACCGTAACTGGGATGGTTCCACTCTTTCAACGAACACTCTCAGCAGCTATGAGTTCTATGGCTACCTCGTATGTAGTTGCATTTATTTTAATCGCTATCATGATGGTTATTCTACTTGGAAGTGTGAAGATTGGTCTTGTCAGTATGATACCAAATGTTCTGCCTATCATTATGACTTTAGGATTTATGTCTATGGTACATATGCCATTAGATATGTTTACTATGCTTGTTGGAGCTATCGTAATAGGTCTAAGTGTGGATGATACAGTGCACTTTTTCCATAACTTTGCGAAGTACCATCATCAAGGTTACTCTACAAAAGAGGCAGTTGAGAAAACAATGGTAGGAACAGGGCGTGCACTTGTAGCGACTTCTGTTGTTCTGAGTTTAGGTTTTTATGTCTATATGTTTGCATCACTCTCTAACCTTATAAACTTTGGAATCTTAGCAGGTGGTGCGATTACTATTGCGCTTATCTCTAACATCATCTTAGGACCTGCACTCCTAACACTCATTACTAAAGACACAAAATAAAAAGGATAGAACTATGCTACTTAAAACACTACTTATTTCAGTACTAACACTTACTTCTCTCTTTGCCATTACAGGCGAGGAGATAGCACAAAAGGTACATGATAGAGATGAGGGAGATAATATCACCTCACAGATGAGGATGATACTAATAGATAAAAACAAAAAGAAGCGTGTGAGAGACCTGAAAGTTTTTACAAAAAACAAGGGTGAAGACACACTCAAAATGATGTTCTTCTTACGCCCTGCTGATGTAAAAGATACAGCTTTTTTAACTTATGATTATGAAGATTCAAGTAAAGATGATGACCAGTGGCTCTATCTTCCAGCACTTCAAAAAGTAAAAAGAATCGCATCAAGTGACAAGAGTTCTTCATTTATGGGAAGTGATTTTACTTACTCAGATATGACTTCAAGAAATGTCAAAGATTACACATACAAAATCATGAAAGAGCCTACTATTAAAGGGCATAAAACTTGGCAGATGCAAGTAACACCCAAGAGTGAAAAAACAGTTGAAGAGACTGGCTATACAAAAAGCATCGTTTTTGTAAGAGAAGATAACTTTGTCATCATCCAAGCACTGAACTACATCAAAGCTGGAAAAAAGCTCAAGTATATGATGGTAAAAGATTTAGAGAAAGTCGATGGTATTTGGACAGTAAAAGAGATGCAGATGATTACAAAAAAGGGTAAAAAAACTTTGCACAAATCAATCTTTAAATTTTCAAACATCAAATACAACCAAGATTTAGATGAATCTTTTTTCACAACTAGATCTTTAGAAAAAGGTCTCTAAAGTGCCTACTAAACTCCTCCTATCACTTGCACTTCTCTCTCTGCTTACATCAGTATCTTTTGGAGCTGATGATGCAAATATAGCAGATGATTTAAGTGGTTTTGAGAGTGAGGATGATAGCAGTGGCAATGATTTAGGATTTGATGACTTGGATGGTTTTGGAGATGATGCAGAGCAAGAAGATTCCATAACTCAGACACTAAAGAGTGAAGAAGCAATAGAAGAGCCAAGTCCACTCAGTCTCAGTGGAAATGCAGCCTTTAAAAGTGCCTTTGGGTATAAAAATCATAGTGTAGATGGCGTAGAGTATCAAGGCTTTAACCAAGCCCAAAGTGCGCTCTATCTTCAGGCTGATTATAAAATAAGTAAAGATTGGAAAGTTCGTGTAAGTGGTGATGCATTTTATGATGCAATCTACGACTTGAACAATAAAGATTATAACCAAGATATTCTTGACACCTATCAAACACAACTCCGTTTGGATGATACTTACATAGTAGGAAGTATAACAAAGAGTCTTGATATTAAAATAGGTCGCCAGATAGTTGTCTGGGGAAAATCCGACTCTATCCGAATCACAGATGTCATCAACCCTTTGGATAACCGTCTTCCTGCGATGACAGATATTGAAGATTTACGCCTGCCTACTGGAATGCTAAAACTTGACTACTATCTTGGGAGTTGGAATCTCTCTGCTATGGCAATTGCTGAGAGTCGTATCTTTTTAGAAGCAGCACCCTATGGGGAGTATTTTCCTGTAAGTAATATCTTTCCAACTGCTCCTAAACCTTTCTTTGATTTAGAACGACCCCCAACTTCATGGGAAAATATGCAGTACGCGTTTGCAGCTAATGGAGTTTTTTCAGGCTGGGATTTATCCTTTTATGCAGCTGATGTCTATGACTCAAAGTGGCATTTAGAACTTGTAAATGGCGCACCCAAAAGAGTAGTCTCAAAGATAAAGATGTTAGGAACTGCTACCAATATTGCCCTTGGAAGTTGGCTTCTTAAAGCCGAAGGCGCTTTTATAAGTGGAGTAAAGTATAACTCAACACTTGATAATAAAAATAGACTCGATTTACTTGTAGGGGCTGATTATATGGGATTTAGCGATACTGTTTTATCTCTTGAAATTTCCAACAGACATATATTTGACTATGAAAAGCAGATGGGTGACCTTACAACACCTAAGCCCGACTACCTAGACCAAGATGAGATGCAAACAGCCCTCAGAGCTACAAGAAGTTTCTCTAACGACACTCTCAACACTACAGCCCTTTTAAGTATGTTTGGACAAAGTTGGGAGTATGGTGGTTTTGCAAGAGTATGGGCAGAGATAGAACTTATGGATGCACTCAATGCCAATATTGGAGTTGTTGAGTACATAGGAGGTGATAAACCTTTTATCGAAGCTATCAAAAATAACGACAGAGTTTTTGCGGATATTACTTATAGTTTTTAAGCTTTTTTTGATAGAATGAGTAAAAAGGAAGTTTGTTATGGGTGCTTTACGATTAGAAGATATTCACTACTCTTATGATGATTATAGACTCTGGGAAGGGAACTGGGAGTTGATGGACGGCATAGCCGTTGCCATGAGTCCTGCACCTATGAAAAAACATCAAAGTTTGGCAAGTAACCTCATAAGAGAGATAGGTAATCAGCTAGATAATTGTGAGCTTTGTGAAGTTTTAGGTGAGGTTGATTATAAGATCAGTGAAGATACTCTTTTACGACCTGATGTAGTACTTACTTGTGGTGAAACACATGAGATGCATCTTATAAAAGCTCCTGAGATAGTCATCGAAATTATTAGCCCCTCAACTGCGCATAGAGATGAAAACTACAAGTTTGATATCTATGAGAGAGAGAAAGTAAACTACTATATCATTATCTACCCTGAAGAGCTAAAAGCCAAAGTCTTTAAACTTGATGGAAAAAAATATGATAAGCAGGGAGACTTCACAACAGAGAGTTATCACTTTGAAGAGACAACTTGCAATATCAACATAGATTTTGAAAAAGTTTTTAAACGCTTTAGAAAATAGTGTTATAGTAAAATTACGCTCATGATAAAATACCTCCTACTCTTTGCCCTCACTTTTTCAAACCTCTTTTCTCTAGTAGACCTTAACAATGCTTCACCCGATCAGCTTTTAGAACTCAATGGTATAGGCAAAGCAAAATCTCAAAAAATCATTCGATACAGAGAACTTAATGGCTGTTTTACTGCAATTGATGATTTAGCGAATATTGAAGGGATTAGTAAAAAAATCATCACGAGCAATAGAAGAAACTTGGTGCTTGGAGTCTGTAAAAAAAGTAAATCAGAAGAGAGTTCTCTCTCCTCCCTTAGCGATGTCCTCCTTGATCCTATCAATATTTTCTTCGTTATTATCATTTTTGTACTTGGATTTCTTGACCAAAAAACAGGCAAAGATTTGAAGTCTCAGATAGTAAGTGTTGGTGTCCTTGGAACCTTTGTCGGCATCTTCATAGGTCTGCAAGCCTTTGACCCTAACGATATCACAAATAGTGTCAACGATATTTTAGTGGGTCTCAAAACTGCTTTTTTTACTTCTATAGTGGGTATGAGCGTTGCAACTACTCTCTCACTCATTCAAAAGTTTGCAGGTGAGAAAGACGATGCATAGAGAGTGGATGAGTATCTCTGATATGATGTCAGAGCCTATAGAAACCTTAAACAATATACAATCTTCCAAACAGCCTCTATTTATCAACACTCTAAAGGATTAATTAATACATTTTAGTATAGACTTGTTTTATCAATATATGCTTATTTGTGGCTTTTATTGCCATAGTGGGGCTTGTTTTTGTGGCTTTTTTAGGGGAATTATATGGGAGCTAAATACTTAAAAATCAAAGATAGTGACGGGATTTATTATGTAGCTGATGGGCAGATAAGTCCTATAGATGGCTATGCAAAACAACCAAGACAATTTAAACAAGATTTTAAGTTATGGTTTAAAGTTACCAAGATGACAAACGGCAAGAGGATATATAAAAAGAAAACTTTAAAGTACTCACAGGATACAACTCTTAAAAGTGCTGTACATGATGCAGAGGAGCATAAAAAAGCATTACACCTCTCTCTCAACACAAATAAGACTTTTTTTACTCTTTAGTCTTGAAAATATGTCACGGAGCAATAGAATGGGTGGAATTCTTGCCGTTAGGCTTCATATAACGTTCGTCGTGAGCGATAATTTTCCGCTCGCGGTAAATTATTGCGTTCCACGTTTTTGTTAGGTAACAAGAGTTTTTAATTTTATTTACTCTCAACTGAAAACTCTTCTATTAGCTCTTTATAAATATAAAATAGTCTAAGGCAATCTCCTGATGCTGAGTGTGCTTTTAAATTATTATGTTTATATATGAAATAACCTTTTTTGGGTGGAAGTTGATAATTAAATTTAGAGAATGTAATCTTGTTATTACTGATTGCATTATGAAATTCAAATCGGTCAATCAATAAATCTAAAGAGTATCTTTTATTAGATTCAATTTTCAGTTTAGATTGAATTTCTTTTGAGTATTGCTCTTTATTATTTTTCTGTAGTATTGCCTGGATATCAATTGTATTTTCAATTTTAATTTTATACTTATTCAAAAGATTGATATCCTCATTTCCTCCGAATAAATAAATATCTTTGATACCATTTAATGAATTGTTTAAAAATAATCTAAGCTTTTCTAGAAATTTATTATTCCATTCTTGTCTAAATATTTTCAAGTCACTTTTAGGAAGCTTGAAATTTTTATCGTATTTAAAAGACTCATTCTTATAAGGATTAATACAATGTTCAATCTGTTTATATTTCCCAAATTTATTCTTAACTCTTCCCCTAGCTACTAAGTTTATATTTGGATTGAATATTACTTCACCTAATTTTAACTCTTTGCTTTTTTTATCGTAAATTAAAACTGCTACTTCAGTGATTAGAAAATCTCTTCTATATGAACCATATATTGGTCCAAACTCAAAATCTAAGAATGCAATTTTATTGGAATTATTTAAATTTACTTTCTTTGGATGATGTCGTTTAGGTTTATTTGGGACAGTATGAGTAATATGAGAAGCATAGCGTTTTGTATATTCTTTTGTAAGCTCTGCTCTTGAAAAAGCAGAACCTTCTTTTAATCGTCTATCAACTTTAATCTTTATTTGTTCTTTAGTCAATTTTTAATATTACCTTTTATGAGAACTGGCACCTAACGGGCGCGCAGGTGAGTAGCGATTCCAACTGAAAATTGAAATTTTCTGGTGGAATTGTCTGCTCCTCCCGCTTGTTGTTCGATGCTGTAGCATCGGGCAACTAGCGGGTGTTCATCCTAGAACTTGTTATGACGCTTATAATATCGGCATTTTTACTTCATCAACTTCTGAAGTTATGTTTTTTATTGCATCTGCGATTAAAGAAGCTGAATCATATCCATAAGTTCCAATAATAAAATTGGCAACATCTTGTGGTGTTAAATTCATATTAATATGATGACTGCTCTTTGTATGTTCTTCTATCTTTTCATGCTCAGTAGCCCATTCTTCCTCTTTATCAAATTGTTCATATTCTAAGTATCTTTCTCCAATCCAATAATCAATAGTTTCAAGTCTTTTAATATCGTATATAGCACCACTTTCTTTTTCTTTGGTTATTGTTTCAGATAACCAACTTAAATACTCTATTGGGACTTCTAAATAAGAACTCCCTTTATGTTTTCCAAAATCAATAATTCTTTCCATATTATTTCCCTCCCATATGCTCATAACGGCGATGTTGAGAAATATGAGACCGCCCTTGGTCTCATATTTCCTCTCCAACTTTTTGTTATGTAGCTTACATCTTTAGCTTTTAAACTTTCAACGGAAGTTAGTTGAGTGTTTCAGCTTTTTAGATTTTTTACTTTTAGTAAACTTTGTAAGCTTTTACTTTGAATAAGTTTAGCACTTCTAACTTTAGATAAAACTTTTTAAGTTTCAGACTCTACTTGTAGAGTTTGAAAATTCTAAGACTTTTCTTCTCTGATGCCAAGCTTTAGTTGGTACATAACGGCGAAGCTGGCCGTTTAGGGCTCAGCTTCGCCGTTGTACGTTTCCGCTCCGCGGGAACTTACAACTATTTATTCATTCTCATTATAGTGAATAGAACCTTAAATAACATTTTTAAAGGAACAGAAATTATGTAACCATAAAATACAATTTATTCCTAAATTTATCCAATTCTATGACACTGTGCCATATTTTTAATATATTTTGGATTTTTAGATTATTATCCTTAAATAAAAAGTGTGCTTTTAAAAATAAAATTGCCCTTATTAGAGCATTTATGAGTATTATTTACTATATTGCTTTTAAAAGAACATATATGAGCTTAAAATAGGAGTCTCTTATGGAAGTTAAGAAGAAGTTATTAGATATAGTTCGTGAGAAAATTCGTTTTAAACATTATAGCTATTCTACGGAAAAGACTTATATTCATTGGATAAAGCAATATATATTTTTTCATAATAAAAAGCATCCAATTGATATGGGCAAAAAAGAGATTGAAGAGTATCTTACTTCATTAGCTGTAAAGAATAAAGTTGCTCCAACTACACAGAACCTCAAGGTGAATTGAGCTATGTTCAAGAGAGGGACGACCTGGGTTGAAGCTTTTTCCGCTATACTTTTTTTATATAAAGACATTACTAAGTAGATAATCCGCAACGAGCATATTTTACCAAAAAATAAAACACTTCCTTTCTACACTTACAGCATCTAATCAAAAGGCTCACTATGATAGATGTTACTCCAGAATACCTTTTAAATATCCTTGATAAAGAAACTGCCATTAAAGTTATGACACACTTAGAGGGCATGAAAATTTACTTCCCTAAGAATTTGATAAAACATGATACAATTATAAAAGACTTCCAGTATATGAAAAAACAACGACATGTGAAGCATGAAGCGATAAAAGAGCTAAGTTATAAATATGAAATGAGCGAGTCCCAGATAAGACGGATAGTTGCTAAAAAAATTAGCATTTTTTAGGCTATTTTGCCGAGTTGTGGCTTTTTTATGTGGTTTTTATTGTTTTTTGAGTTTTCTTAAAGTCACTCAATTACCATGAAAAGCACTTAAAATAGGGATAAACATGAGTAAACAATCAAGTAACGAGTGGATGAGTATCTCTGATATGATGTCAGGACTAATGCTTATCTTTCTTTTTATCGCCATAAGTTTTATGGTAAAAGTCGATGCAGAGAAACAAGAGATGCAAGATGTGGCACTTGAGTATAGAGATACCAAGGTAAATCTGAACGAAACCCTCTATAGTGAGTTTGAAAATGATTTACAAAATTGGGATGCTACTATCACTAAAGATAATAGCATCGTATTTTCTTCTCCAGAGGTGCTTTTTGATGCGAGCAGTAGCAAACTCAAAAAGAAGTTTAAAACTATTTTAGAGAAGTTTTTTGTACGGTATGTCACTATTTTAACTGCTGATGAGTACAAAGATGAGATAGTAGAACTCAGAGTTGAGGGGCATACCTCAAAGAGTTGGAAAAATGCGAAATCTGAAAAAGAGATTTATCTCAAAAACATGCAACTCTCACAGCAAAGAGCTTTTAATGTACTCTCATTTTGTTATAGTTTAGATAATAAAGAGATACAAAAAAATCGCCCTTGGCTAGAGAAACACTTTCGCGCAAACGGCATGGCATTTGCAAAGTTAAAAGAGCAAAACAAAACACGAAGAGTAGAGTTTACCATACAGCTCAAAAGTGAAGAGAAGGTCTATGATATCTTATCTTCTTATAAAAAGTCTAAACAAATAGTTGTTCCCACTCCATACTCAGAGTGAATACTTATTTTTATCTCCATCACATCACACAATCTTTGCACTATATCTAAGCCTATCCCATGTCCTGAGCTATGCTCTGTATAATCACGCTCAAACACCTTTTCACTCTCTTTAATACCCACTCCTCCATCTTCTACACACAGAGTATCCTCTTGCATATAAATTTTTAAGTAACCGTCTTCTTTATTGTACTTACAAGCGTTTGAGATGATATTTTGCATCACTTGCTTAAAAGCATTTTTATTTATCTTTTTATAGAGCTCTTTCTCCTTAACTATAAACTGTAAATTTGGATATATTTTTCTATGTGTAGCAACCACTTCTTGAATGATTTCAAAAATATTCTCATCCTGCATCACCATACTCTCCTCTTCAAGTAGAGTCATCAGGTTTGTATGGAGTTCCCCTATATCTAAGAGACTCTGTTTTATTCGTAAAAGAGCTTTATTCTCTTGACACTCCTCTTTTGAAGCGAGTAGTTTCATATTTAAAAGCATTGAAGTTATGGGTGTATTTAAGTCATGAATAAGATCTTTTGAGAAATTATCAAGTTTCATAATCGCTCTTTGCATTGGACGCAGAGCACGCATAGCTAAGAGGTAACTAATAAGTGCAAACAGTATAAGAAGAACAATCTGCACAATAATAATATTGTATTTTATCTCTAAAAGTGTTTTATAAAATGCACTTTTATCCTTACGCACTCTATAGTAACCACCATTCCAACGATAAGGCATATATGCTTCAAAATAATCTGGAGTAATACGAAAATTATTAATATTAAAATTATCTATCTTTTTATGCGTTATTATATGGGTTATTCCCTTTTTATGGCTCTCATGTTGCGACATTTTTAACTTACGAATATGCTCTATCATTGAGAAGTGTTCTTTCTCTGTAAGCACTTTTCTCTGCTCCCCGAAGTAGAAAAAGCCTGCTGCTAAGATAAGAAAAGCAACACTTCCAAAGTAGATACTAAAAAACTGCCAAAAGGCTTTTTTCTCATGCCGCAATAAGTCGATACCCTACTCCTTTTATAGTCTGTATCTCTAAACCTATTTTTCTCAGTTTCGTGATATACACGCGCAAGGCACCCTCACTTATTTCATGCTCTTTATCTAACTCGTATAAAAAGTCATCCTTTCTTATAGTCTCGTTGATGCGTCGAAAGAAGAGTGCTAAAAGTTTTTGTTCTTGTGGTGCGAGCAGAATAAGTTCTGAACCCTTAAAAATCTCATTTGTCGCTATTTTGTAAATAAATTCTCCATACTTCACATCATTCGATGCAGAAGCAAATGACTTACGAAGGAGTGCTTCGATGCGAACAAGCAGTTCATCAAAATCAAAAGGTTTTTTTATGTAATCATCCGCGCCTACTTCAAAACCCTTAGAGAGTGATGCGATATCGCTAAGTGAAGTTAAAAATATGCAAGGGGTTTTGTTTCCTGAGTCTCGTAACATCTCTAAAAGTTCAAAGCCATTTGGTTTAGGAACATTCACATCAAAAAGCATCAACTCAAAACTTTTCTCTGCTGTTGCATCAAGTGCATCATTTCCATTCTTGGCTAAATGAACACTATACCCTGAAGCCTCAAGTAACTCTTCTAGTGTTTCAGAGAGAATCTTATCATCTTCTAAAAGTAGTATTCTCGCCATCTATTCCC
Source organism: Sulfurimonas sp. (assembly GCA_027071075.1). Taxonomy (GTDB): domain Bacteria; phylum Campylobacterota; class Campylobacteria; order Campylobacterales; family Sulfurimonadaceae; genus Sulfurimonas. The sequence continues at coordinate 10,035 of JALSUU010000029.1, forward strand.
AATCCTCATACTTTGAGTTTGTATGTTTATCTTTTTTATATCGGCGTGCATTTTTAGACTTATCAAGTTGATTTGATGCGTACAAAATCTCCTCTTTAATATTATCTATATCTTCCTCTGACTCTTTATAAGCTATCATCTTTTTTACCAAAGTTTGCAGATCTTTAAGCTCACCCTTATAGAGATCCGCTTCCTCTGTTCGGTTGAGCAATTTAAGACTATTATCTATTTTTTTATCGAAACTTTTATGAGTCAACTCTTCTGTATTCATAAGAAAAGATATCATTCCCTTGTGAAATCTCTCAAGTGCTCGGATATAACGAAGTCGATTTGAGTTGTTTATTACTTTTGCTGATGCTGCCATTTGAAACCTATTATTTTATTATCAGTATAATTATACACTTTATTTCGGAGAAGAATTTGAAAAAAATCATTTTACTACTAACACTACTTACTGTATCACTTTTTGCAGAGGTGAGAAACGCCTATATGTCTCAAGAGATTTTAGACTCTAAACTTCCTATTGTGGA
>JALSUU010000029.1:10664-14146 GCA_027071075.1 Sulfurimonas sp.
TTATTTCGGAGAAGAATTTGAAAAAAATCATTTTACTACTAACACTACTTACTGTATCACTTTTTGCAGAGGTGAGAAACGCCTATATGTCTCAAGAGATTTTAGACTCTAAACTTCCTATTGTGGATGTACGAACACCAGCAGAGTGGAGAGAAACAGGACTTTTAAAAGGTGCTATTCCCATCATGTTTTTTAATGAACAAGGAAAGTACAACATCAACGCCTTCTTAAAAGAGCTTAATGCAAAAGTAGATACTAGCAAACCTTTTGCCATCATCTGCCACACAGGGAGTAGAACTTCTATGATAGCACCATGGATGAGCGAAGAGTTACACTACAATGTCGTAAATCTTCAAGGTGGTATGGAGTACGCAACAAAGGGCTTAAAACTCAAGACTGTACCCTATAAAAAATAGACCTATATGCCCTCGTTCCTAAAGTTTCTCTTTTACTTCACACTGCGAGTCGTCATAACCTTCGCAGTGCTCGGGTTTCTCATCTTTTTACTTTGGGGTTTTTTGTATCTTATTTTTTATTAATAAATATATTTCGGAGGAAAAAACTCTAATAAATATTGACTTAACAAAAAAGATAGTACAATAAAAACATAGCAACAGATATGATAAAAGGCACAACGAAATGAAAGAATTAATGAAATTTGCGCGACAATTGAATGTCTTATATGTTGAAGATAATGAAGAAGCAAGAGAATCAACTTTGGGCTTGTTAGATAATATTTTTGATAATATAACTACTGCCGTTAATGGAGAAGATGGCTTAAATCAATTTAGGAAGGATAATTTTGATCTGATTTTGTCAGATATAAATATGCCAAAGATGAATGGTATAGAAATGATTACTAAGATTAGAGAGATAGATAAAGATATACCAATACTAATCCTATCAGCTTATAATGAATCTGGATATTTTATAGAAACAATCAAACAAGGTGTTGAAGGATATTTACTTAAGCCAATTGATTTAAATCAGTTTATAGATATGATAAATAAAGCAATAGAAAAAATATATCTCAAAAGCGAAATCAAACTTTATCAAAACAACCTAGAAGAGAAGGTTCAAGAGCAAACGAAAGAGCTTTATAAACAACTCTACTTTGATGGTTTAACCTCACTTGAAAATAGAAATGCACTCTTAAAGGTTATAGAAGAAGAAAAAACTTTTGGGCTTATGCTTATAGATATAAATAATTTTTCAGCACTCAATGATATATATGGCTCCGATGTTGGTGACAATATTTTAAAAAGTGTAAGTAATCTTCTAATAGATTTAGCAATAGATCAGTATAGAGTTTTTAGAGTTGGCGGAGATCAATTTGCTTTTTTAGATATGAATAATGATCATCTTAATTTTACTCAAAATGTTGTTACAGATATTTTAAATAAGATAGAAAACACAACGATAACTACAGAAGATGAGATGATAAAAATCAATATAGCTGTAACTGTTTCCGTAGTATCCAACTGTGAAGTTGCTAAAATGTTCAAAAATGCTCAAATCGCTCTTCACTATGCAAAAAAAACGAACCAATACATCATCTTTTATTCAGATGAATTAAATCTTGATAAACATTACAAAAAAGAGCTAGATGCTGTAGTAATGGTCAAAAATGCTCTCACAGAAGATAGGCTTATTCCTGTATTTCAAAAAATTGAAAAATATGAAGAACATGAGACTTATGAGTGTTTAGTTAGAATCAAAGAAGATGAAAAGCTTATCTCCCCTTTTGTATTTTTAGATGCTATTAAAAGAACAAAATATTATACAGAACTTACAAAAGTAATGATAAAAAAATCATTTGAAAAATTTCAAGGAACAAAGACAAATTTTAGTATTAACCTCTCTTTTGAAGATATTTCAAATAAATACTTGGTAAATTTTCTTGAAGAGATGTTAAAGCAGACAAACATAGCTTCTCAACTTATATTAGAAATTCTAGAGAGTGAGAGTATAGACAACTTTAAGTTTATAAAAATTTTTACAAAAAAAATGCAAAACTTAGGTGTAAGAATCTCAATAGATGACTTTGGTAGCGGATACTCAAATTTTTCTCGCATACTTGAACTCAATCCTGATATTATCAAAATAGATGGCTCTTTAATAAAAAACATTCATGAAGATAAAAAGTCTTTCATCATAGTAAAAACAATCATTAATTTTGCACAAGAGTTAGGTATTGATACGGTGGTGGAGTTCGTTCACAATAAAGAAGTATTAGAGAAAATAAAAGAGCTGGATGTAACTGGTTATCAAGGATACTTCATCGCAGAACCTATGGAAAACATTTAGAGTAATGCAAGCGAATAGTAAACTCAAATATATAATCACAGGGTTAATTATTTTTGTCTTTACCTATTTTGGATTAGAGTACAATAAAAAAATAAATATAGATAATTATTTGCATCAAAGAACTATTCAATATACTCAAAATTATAACAGTATATATGAAGAGTATAAAAGATTATCTGAAGTTATTTTCACCACCACTATAAATACTCCCCAAGTACAAGCACTCTTTTACAAAAGAGATAGAAAAGGACTCTATAATTCTCTCTCTAGTACATACACACTCTTAAAACAATACGATATTAAGCAGTTACATTTTCATCTGCCAAACAACCATAGTTTTTTAAGATTTCATAGACCAAATAAATATGGCGATGATTTAACAAATATCCGACCAACTGTTAGATATGTTAATGCACAGAGAAAACCTATAGATGGCTTTGAAGAAGGTCGGATTTACAATGGTTATAGATTTGTTTTTCCTATGTTTTATAAAAAAAAGTATATAGGAAGTGTAGAGACCTCTTTTTCAACTTTGGCATTGAGTGTTAATTTTAGTAAAGACTACAATATAGTATGTAATTTTTTAATTTCAAAAAAATTGACTGATAAAAAAGTTTTTAAAAGTGAAAAAAGTAATTATATACCCTCTCCTTTTAAAAACTTTTATAAAGAGGCAAAAGTAACTGAATACATAGGTAAAGTGTTTCATGCAAAAATGCACTTAGGGGTTAGTGCTCATACAAAACAACTTATCAACTCTCTTAGTAAACAAAACAGCTCTTTTAGTGTTTATGACTCAGTAAAAGATGAAATTATGACTTTTATAAAAGTAAAAAATCCTATTACACAGAAAGTAAGTGGACTCTTCATAGCGAGAAGTGATGCTACATTTATTCATAAACGAAATCTTACTTCTAAAATTGCTTTAGTTACTCTATATTTTAGTATTACCGCTCTTTTGTTTTTTGCGTACAGAAACAATAGATATAAAGAGAGTCTTAGTAGACTCAACCTAAACCTAGAAAATAGAGTAGAGAGTGAAGTTGAAAAAAACAGAGAAAAAGACAAAGCGATGCTTCAACAGTCTCGCTTAGCCCAAATGGGAGAAATGATAAGCATGATAGCACACCAGTGGAGACAACCACTTTCAGCCATCAGTGCTACAAGTGGTAATT
>JALSUU010000030.1 GCA_027071075.1 Sulfurimonas sp.
GTGCATAGGGTGCAGTATTTGAAAGCGGCCAGTTTGTCTCTGTAATGTGCAACTCATGTTTTGTTTTTGGAGAGAGCCAGACCATTGTAGAGAGTAGTGCAATTTTATCGGAGAGGGCAAAGCCTAATTGTGTATTTTCTGGTGCACCTCGTCTATCTACATATAAAAGTGCCGAGGTAGCATCAAATTTGCATTTGCAAAAGTTAAATAGTGTATGAATTGTATAATAAAATTCAAAGTCAATAACACCACTTCCTATCAGTTTTATCTCTTTATAGTATTGTTGATGTAAGTCAAATGCAACTTTATAAAAATTGAGATACTCTTCTACAGAAAAAAACCCCCATTTTGCACGGTTGATAGTTGAACCTATTTCAAAAATATCTACAAGAGTGTGAAGTGCATCAAATATCTTTTTAAAATCTTTTTGTGTAAGTTCTAAATCTTCTACATGTTCTCTATCTTGTAAAATTTTCAGGGTTATTTTTCTGTTGCTGTTTTGTTCTATGAAACTTTTTATCTGAGGAAGCTTTTGCATCTCCCAGAGTTTTAAACGCAGTAAAATATGCTCTACCTCTATTTCATCTAAGAGCTTTTGTGTCTCCTCTGGTTCTCTCTCAAAATCAACACCGAGTGAAAAAAACTTTTGAGAATTTATCTCTTTCCTGCGTATAAAGGGCATGGCGAGTAGCGACAAAGGAAGTAAAAAGAGAGATAGTATAAAAGTAGTAATGAGAGAAGAGCGTTCTTTAAGACGCATCCTCTTTTTGTATGCTTTATCTTTGAGTTGTGCTGGTTGGTCTGAGTAGTTATCCCATTTAAAAGGTGTTTTCATAAGTGCAATTATAGCCATTTTCAGGTAAAATAACTCAATAAAAAAGCAATGGAAAGTGCAAATGAATATATTAGTAGTAAGAAATGATAAACTTGGTGACTTTATAACAGCACTTCCAGCAATATATTTGCTTAAACAGCATAATCCAGAGAACAAGATAGTCGTCTGCATAGCACCTCTCAATAAACCTCTTGCTCAGAGTTGTGACTTTATAGATGAGGTTGTCATCGATAGAGCTGAGAAGTCTGTTTTTTGGCTTGCTTCAAAGATAAGAGAGCAGGGTATTGATGCCTCTGTCACTCTGTTTTCAAATACACGAGTAGCATTTGCACAGTATTTGGCTCGCATAACAAAAACCATTGCCCCTGCTACAAAAATAGCACAGATTTTTTATACGCACAGAGTGAAGCAGAGACGCAGTGAAGTGAAGATGGCAGAGTTTGAGTATAACATTGCACTTGCTAAAGAGCTTTTTCCTACGATGAAAACTACTTATCCTCAACCACTTTTGGCTTTTGATGATGCAAAAAAAGTTTATGATATTTTTTGCATAAATAACGACATAGCAAAAGAGATAGTAATCTTTCATGTAGGTTTTGGTGGTTCAAGTGATGCAAACCTTACATTAGATGAGTATGAAAATCTTATAAGAAATCTTTTGATTCAAAAAAAGTATCAAATAATGATGAGCTTTGGTCCTGATGAAAAAGAACTTTATGAAGCTATGCAAGAGAGATTTAAAGGAGAAGATATAGTATTCTATTTCTCTTTAGATGGGCTTGTCTATTTTGCGAAGCTCATTAGTCAATGTAGGCTTTTTGTGAGTACCTCTACGGGGACTTATCATCTCGCTTCTTTGGTGGGAACTCCGACAGTGACCTTTTTTGCAGACTCACTTTTTTCGAGTGCTAAGAGGTGGAAAGCAGTGGGGGATGAAAAGTTACAGAAGCATTATATGTTGCCAAGTGATGAGAGAAAACGCGAAGCGATGCTAAAAGAGATTAATGCTTCTCTTTTAGCTCTTGATTAAGTTCGTAAAGTTTTATGTACTTGTAGAAGTTTGTGACAAAATGCGAAAAAGCTATGACTAAACCTATATAACCATCTCGAAACCCCTGTTTAAAAAAATATGTTTTTATAAATGAGTAGAGACCATTAAAAAAAGCTTTTACTGGCGAGGATTTCTTTTTCCCTACATTGTTTTTTGCAAAAAGGGTAGAGTATCTATTTGCTTTGTTTATAAACTGTTCTATAGTTTGATAACTATAATGTTTCATATTCCCTTGAAGCTCTTGTGTTTGAAGAGCCTCTGTGATAATATCTTCATGGACATCATTAGTGTTGTATTGCGTAGTAGATTTATTGTAGAGGCGTTTTATCTTTTGGTTGTTCCATCCACAATATTTTACTTGAATATCTTTGTAGTAAGCAGTGAAATTTATAATATAAACGGTGTCATCTTGTAGCTGACTCTCTTGGAGGCTTTTGAGAAGTTTTTTATCAATAACTTCATCACTATCAACGATGAGTATCCAATTGTTTTTTGCAAAAGAAGCTGCTTGATTTTTTGTCCATCCAAAACCTTTAAATTCACCTTGAACTAAGTGAACATTTGCAAAGGATTGAGCAATAGGTATAGTTTCATCTGTTGAACCGTTGTCATAAACTACGACATCTTTAAACTCTTGGAGTGCTTCTAAAGTTCTTTTAATTGTGCATTCATTATTCTTTGCGAGAACTACTGCTGAAATAGTATCTATCATATTAGTTTCCAATTATCTGTTTTATGAGTGCTTTGCATCTAAGTTTTAGTATATTGTTAAAATGGAAAATCGTATCAGGTTTCTCTAAAAAGTCACCATCTACTCTATAAATAACACCATTGATACCATGAAAATCTTTATTGACTGCATTGCCAATTCTGAAGGCATATCTGTAGTGCTTCATTGTTTCATCAAGAACTTTTTGGTTGTATTTACCAAAGGGATAGACAAAACTCTCTACTTTATTACCTAGATTCTTTTCTATAAGTTCTTTAGATTTGAGGAGTTCCTCTTCTAGGTTCACATCCTTTTCAAGGAGATTTTTATGAGAATAAGAGTGTGAGACAACTTGAACAGAGCCACTACTCTGCATCTCTTGAAGCTCTTTATAGGTGCAAAATGTTGCATTTTTATACTCTTGAAAGAGGTCATTATGTTCAAAACCAAGTCGTACAGTATCATCTTTCTCTGTATCATCAAGAATATACTTTGGAGTGACTGCTAAGAGAGCTTTTAGTTTATATTTTTGTAAAAGTGGATAGATAAATTTGTAAAAGTCATAATAGCCATCATCAAAGATAAGGCATATAGGATCTATTGGAAGTTTCTCGAATGTAGGAAAAACAGAAGTGAAATTATTGCTAATATATGCTAAATGCTCTTCAAATATTGCTAAGTCGTTGCTACATCTATCACTACCAACATGGTGGTACATCATACTAATCAACAACTTCTACTCCTTTAAGTCTCTTTTTCATATTTATTTTTCTTTTTAAAGCATGGGAGTATTTTAGTGCTATATCTATACACTTTTGTTGCTCTTCATCGATAAATGTAGCATACTCCTTGACAATGCTCTTTAAATCTTCATCAAGTAACCAGAGTTTCGCAAAGTTTTTAAGTCTCTCATTCAATGAAAGTTCTCTGAATTGCATACGATTTATATCTACAATCTTGAATATGTACCCTGCTTTATCTCTTCTTATCAAAATATTTCCAGGAGAGTAGTCGTTGTGATAGATACTATTTTCATGGAGCTGGTAGGTAAACTTTGCAAATGCTCGGAAGATATCTTCTCTATCTGTTAAGTTCTTATTGACAATAGGCTCTTTAATAGTAAAATCATAATCAAACTTTTTTGCTATAAAATAACTCTCTGCTAAAAGACCCTTGTGGTAAAATTCTATATAGCCAATAGGATCAGGAGTAAACTCAGCAATTTTTAGAGAGTACTCATAGGACTTTTTTGCCTTAGAAGAGCGAAAAAATGTGTAAGCGATTTTGTTGATGATATTCGGTACTTTAAAAGATTTTACCACCGTTACAGTGTTTTCATAAGAGATGATTTTGAGTTCATTTCTCGCTTTGTGGATTGTTGCACTATTTTCTTGGAAGTGAGTTTGTATTTCTGTTAAAAATGTCGAAAATGAAGAATATTTTTTATTTAAGGTGTAGTTCATTTC
>JALSUU010000031.1 GCA_027071075.1 Sulfurimonas sp.
TATGTTTCCATTCGTTTCGTATCTCTTGCATATCTTTATGAAAAGTTTTATCAATGTGTTGCTTTCCAGTCTCAATAAAGTTGAAAAATGTTTCATTTTTGAGTCTTAAGCCTTCTCTCTTTTGATTATAGTAGTTGTTAAAGTGGAACATAAAAGTTTGCATTCCTAGAATTTTTCCTAGCATAGCTATGTGATAAGAGGAAGATATAAATAGAGCATCGGGACTAATATTGATAATACTCTTAGTTGGCTCTTTTTTATATGCTATTTGGGCTAGGTTTAAAACTTTATAAGTAACAAAGTCAAAAATAGTCTCCAATTTTTTTGCAACACTTAAGCTGTCTTGCACTTCAACGATTCTCATATCATCAAAAGCAACTAACAGAGTCAGTTCAATTTGTGAATATGTATGTTTTAAAAGTGAGATATACTCTTTAAATGTTTGAATTATATCTAAATTGTCTTCATGTGTGTATGGGGTGATATTCATATGGAGATAGATTTCTTGTATTTCATTTTTCTCTTTTTTAAGATTAAAAAGAGAAGCTATAGAACAAACAGCTTCAAAAGCATCATCAAAAGTATTATGTACCTTATCTGAACTAGTGATATTTTGCATACTCTCTAGGGAAGTCATATCTCTTACTCCCACTGCTTTGATGGGAAATGAAGATAAAAACTTGTTCACATTAGATGCAATTTTAGGATCGATTTGTTGTCCTGTTAAGATGAAGTGCTCAAATTGAAATTGTTTATAAATATTTTCTATAAGATAGTAATACCATTCAACCCAAAAACTATTAATAACTCCTCCCCCATAATTATGAAAATGAGATATTTTTGAAGTATTAAGTTCTTGTAGACCTAAAAATGAAACATCATAAGGAAGAGTAGAGTAAAAAACAATATGTTCAACTTCAAAGTTCTCATAAATATCTTCAATAGTATTAGAAAAAGAACCAAGTGATGCTAAATCACAAATAGCGATAGGTGTAAATCCTGTTTGCTCTTTATGGTACTCAATAGCCCACTTTAGCTGTAGTATATCTCCAAAATTTTGATAACCACTATAGCCTCCATACAATAAAACACCATTTACTACTTCATTTATATTTTCTTTAGCATAGAAGTAGATTTTATCACTTTTTTGCTCTTCTTTGAAGTTGTTTATAGCTTCTCCAACTTCTAGTTGTGAAAAAATATCTTGATTATTTAAAATTATTTTTGAGCGTAAAAGAGCATCTTTAGCAAGTGCATCCTGAAACATACTCTCTTTCTTTACACGATATTCAAAAAGGTCTTTATATATATGAAAAAAGTTGAAGTGTAATTTTTTTGCTTCTATCCAAAACTCCCAATCTTCATACCCATAATCCATACTCGGTGTATATCCTCCAACCTTTTCCCACACTTCTTTTTTATATACAGAGCAGTAGTTTAGACAGTTATTGTATTTAATACTATGTAGTTTTATTTCACCTGCACTGACATATTGATTTGTCTCTCCAAAGTAGTATACATCGGTATAGACTATATCAACAGAACTATTTTCTTCAAAGACTTTAAGGCAGGACTCTAGCATAGTAGGTTTGATTTTATCATCTGCATCAAGTGGTAAGATATAGCTCCCTTTAGAAACTGCAATGGCGTTGTTTCTTGTGCTTGCTAGACCTTTGTTCTTTTGACTTAAAAGTTGTATGTTTAGAGTTGGATGCTCTTTTATATATGTTTCTACGATAGGAATAGAGTTATCACTGCTTCCATCATTTAAGATAATAAGTTCAATATTTGTATATGTTTGCTCAAAAACACTTTTAAGAGCATCTAAGATATACTCTTCTTGATTATAGAGTGGGATGATGATAGAGACTAGAGGCATTTGTCTCATTTATAGATGCCCCTGTTTTTGTGAGGAAATTCTTGAGAAGGAATATTTTTGCTTAAAAAAGTACATAAACCCTTCCATCCATCATTTTTAGACCAGTCTATAATGAGTAAATCATCTTCTCTATGTTTAAAGTGATTTTTTACTTCACTCATATGAAGTTCGTATCTTTGTATGAGTGCTTCATCTGTAACATTTGGAAAGTCAAGATTATACAAAAAACTTCGTATGCTATTGGCATAGGGCGTTGGGATGCCTTCATTTTTTAACATATTTCTATAACTTTTTATCCATGCATCAGAATCTCGAATGGTAAGTATAAATTTACTCTTTGGAAATGAAATGTCAAGTTGTTTATATAAGATGAGCCAAGGCCAGTCATCAAAACTATCATGTGATTGGGCGGTAGCTAAAATATTTTCATATTCTCCTATCATTAAATCATCTAAGAGCTTGAAATCCTGTGTTTGATGATTAAAGCCAAGAATACCTAATGCATCACCAAGTGTTGTTGTTCCTGTTTTTGCCCATCCTATACCGAAAACTTTACCCATATTTACTCACTTATCTCTATACTGAATTTTTTTCTTACTTTAAACCACTGTCTATGTATCATGTTTTTGGTGAGTTGAAAGTGACCGGCTTGTTCGTTAAGATAGAGTAGAACATTGTCACTTCTGTCTTTTTGTGTGATTCGATTGATGCGTACCTGAATAAAATAGTCATCTTCAATAAACTCAGACATAAAAGCGAAAGTGATAGATTTCATCTTATTTTTTTCAACACTAAAAACATCATCAAATGTATTAAAGGTACTTTCACCCGTAAGAAGCATACCCTTTTTATCTATAATCTCAACCGCAACACTCAAATTAGCAATAGTGTAATTTGGAAGTAGATGTATCTCTACAAAAATCTTCTCTCCACTGATGCAGACATGAAAGGGCTGTTTCTCTTTGTTGAGTGTTTTTATTTCTATTTTTGAAAAGAGTTCTGAACCATCTAAATGCTTTGAGGCATTTTTTATAAGTTCTTTTACTATATCTTCTTCATCTATATCATCAGAATTGTGCATCTCTAAGGCGAGATCAAGACTCTGCTCATTAGAGCTTCCAAAAAGTCTTTTATTATACTCTTTGACAACTTCCTTTGTCTCTCCAAGCATAATGAGTTTTCCCTTATCAAGAAGGACGCCTCTATCACAGAGCTGTACAACAGAATCAAGTGAGTGACTTACAAAGAGAATGGTTACACCACTATTACTAAGCTCTTTAATCCGCTTGAAACATTTTTGCTGAAATTTTGCATCACCAACACTTAGTGCCTCATCTATGATTAAAATTTCGGGTTCAACATTTATGGAGACAGAAAAAGCAAGTCTTGCGTACATTCCGCTAGAGTATGTTTTTACAGGTCTATGTATGAACTCACCAAGTTCACTAAATGCTACAATATCATTTACTTTCTTATCTATAGCCTCTTTATCATAGCCAAGGATTAAGCCATTTTGATAAATATTTTCAAATCCACTCAGTTCATTGTTAAAACCTGTACCAAGTTCAAGGATAGCAGAAATCTTTCCATTTACACTTATCTCACCACTTGAAGCTTGAACAACATCTGCAATAATTTTTAAAAGTGTTGACTTTCCAGAACCATTTGTTCCTACTATTCCAACTGTTTCGCCTTTATAAATATCAAAACTAATATTTTCAAGTGCAGAAAATTTCTCTTTATCAACACTAGAGATGTGAAGTACATCCTTAAGTCTATCTGTTGAAGATTTATAAATATAGTATGCCTTGGAGAGATTTTGCACTCTTATTGATATCTCTTTCATTAGAGAACATCCACAAAGTGAGATTTTAATCTACGAAATACAAAATATCCAAGAAAAAAAAGTAGAAGAGATAGCGACCAAAAGTAGAGATTTTCTAAGCCTCTTTCCCAGAACCAAACCTTATTTATCATGCTGTCTCTATAGCCTTGTATTAGAAAAACAAAAGGGTTTGCTTTTACATATATTTGATATTTTAGGGGAACTTTAGAGATTGACCAAAAAATAGGAGTGACCCAAAAACCAAACTGAATGAGTATAGGAATAAGGTTTTTTAAATCTTGTATAAAAATAACAAAAGAGGAAAAAATCCA
>JALSUU010000032.1 GCA_027071075.1 Sulfurimonas sp.
GTCCATCCTTAAACTCTAACTCAACACTAGAGGCTTGTATAGAGTCAAGTTTTGGGTTGTAAACATAGTGAACATCATGCACTATAGCTTTTACATATACATTTTTATAAGCACTCTCTAAATCATCGTAATCTATATATCCATAAAGTTGAGCAATGGATACATAAGACATTTGAGTAATTGCATCATAAGCCCAGTAGTTAATGGTGTCAGAAAGACCTGCCAGATCTATGAGTTTTTTAATACTTTTGATTTTTTTATTGTTCTTGAGTTTGTATTGAAGTTTTTTTTCTGTAGAGAGTGCTAAAATAGTAAGATTTGCTTCTTGTGTGACTTGTGCGTTTAATTTTGTATAGAGTTTTACATTTTTAGTATCAATATAAATATTTCCATCTACTTTAATATCTTTGTTTTTGAGTTCTAAGTTTTTAAGATGTACATTTAAAATATCTGAAGCATAATTTAAAGAAATACTCAAATTAAGATCAGGCGAACTCGCATAAATATAACCATCTCTCTTTCCTTTGTAAAGGAATGAAGCATTTATGTCCTTGTAGGAGATATTTTGAATAGTTACAGAATGGAACCAAGCTTGTGTATATGAAAATGATAAAATATAATCATGAAGTTTTGAATAGTCTACTTTTGTTTTTTCACTTTGAGAAGAAGTGGAATCTAGATGTATCTCTTTTACTGAGACATCTATCTTTTCATTCCATTTTATGTATAATTGCTTTACTTGAACATTTGGTAAAGATATTTTTTCTATAAAAAAACCATGTTGAAGAATTATAAACAGAGATGAGAATAGTACAAAAATGAAGATAAGCAGACTAATAATAATAAAATATGTTTTTGAAATAATACTGTTAATTGTGTTATCGTTCATCTACTACCTAAGTCTCCCGATTACGACACCAAGAGTTTTATATATTAAAGAGGGCTCTATTAATGCGATTATAGCACAAATGCAAGAGAATAAATATGATGTAAGCAAACTTGATTCCCTTTTACTCAGATTTATAGGTTCTCCACAGAGTGGATGGATTGATATGCAAGTGACACACAACACAAAAGCAGAATTTCTTTATAAACTTACTACTGCGAAAGCAGCACTTCAAGAGATAACACTTATACCCGGAGAGACTACCTATATATTTTTACAAGATCTTGCAAAGAAGTTAGAGTTAGATTTCAAAAAGTTACAAGATGAGTTTCAAAAACTATCTCCTTTACCTGAGGGTACATTAGTTCCTGATACATATCACATGCCAATAGGTATTACAGAAAAAAAGCTTATTAGACTGCTACTAAAAGTATCACATAAGAGGATGAAAGCATTTTCAGTAAAGATATTTGGTCTCTATAGTGAAAAAAAATGGTTTCATTATGTAGCAATAGCCTCTATTATTCAAAAAGAATCTGCTAATGAGAAGGAGATGCCTCTAGTAAGTTCGGTTATATATAATAGAATTAAAAAAGGAATGAAATTACAGATGGATGGAACGCTTAACTATGGGAAATATTCGCATGTAAAAGTAACACCACAAAGAATTAGAAATGACAAATCAATCTATAATACCTATATACATAAGGGTGTACCAGTCGTACCAGTCTGCAATGTAAGTTTTACAGCAATACGAGCCGCTATCTTTCCTGCAAAGACAAATTATCTCTACTTTATGAAAAATAGTAACAACACTCACGATTTTACGCGTAACTATTCTACACATTTAGCTAACATAAGGCGTGCTACAAAACGAAACAAATAAGAAATATAATTCTCTTTTTTTCTTCACTAGCGAAATATTGCCCAAATAGTGTTATCATTGAAATCGTAAAATCCATGAAAATTAAAATTTCAATGGATAAAATTTCCATAAGGACAACATATGTCAAAAATTATTTGGTCAAAGATTGATGAAGCACCAGCTTTAGCAACTTATTCGTTATTACCTATCGTAAATGCTTTCACGAAAGCTGCAGGTGTAGAAGTAGTTACTAGTGATATCTCACTAGCAGGTAGAGTTTTAGCTGCTATGGGTTTAGCAGAGAATGAATTAGCAAAGTTAGGTGAAGTTGTTTTACAAGAAGATGGAAACATTATTAAGCTTCCAAATATTTCTGCTTCAGTTGGTCAGCTTAAAGAGTGTATTGCTGAACTTCAAGAAAAAGGTTTTGATATCCCTGCATATCCTGAAAATCCAGCAAATTCAGAAGAAGAAGCTATTCAAGCGAAATACAGTACTTGTTTAGGTTCAGCAGTTAACCCTGTTCTTCGTGAAGGTAATTCAGATCGTCGTGCTGCAAAAGCTGTGAAAAAATTTGCTCAAAATCATCCACATAGACTCAAAGCATTTTCTGATAATTCAAAAGCATATGTTGCACATATGGCTGGTAATGGTGATTTTTATGGTAATGAAAAATCGGTTACAATTGATAAGGCTCAAAAAGTAACAATCGCTTTAAATGGTAAAGAACTTAAAACTATTGATGCACTTGATAAAGAGATTTTAGATGGTACATATATGTCGGTTGCAAAACTCAAGACATTTATTGCTAAAACTATTGAAGATGCTAAGAAAAATGGTGTTTTATGGTCTATTCACTTGAAAGCTACAATGATGAAAATCTCTGACCCTATTATGTTTGGTCATGCTTTCACAGTATTTTTTGCACCAGTATTTGAAAAATATGCAGATACATTCGCTGAGTTAAAAGTAAATCCTAACCAAGGTATGAGTGACTTAGAGAAAAAAATCGCTGGTCACGCTAAAGAAGCTGAGATCAAAGCAGCATTCCAAGCAGTCGTTGAATCTGACAACCCAGAGATCGCAATGGTTGACTCTGACAAAGGTACGACTAACTTTAATGCTTCTAACGATGTTATCATTGATGCTTCAATGCCAGTGGTTGTTCGTGAAGGTGGTAAGCAGTGGAATCGTAAAGGTGATGCAGTAGAGTGTGTTGCTGTAATCCCTGATGCTTCTTATGGGATTTTTTATGCAGAGATGGTAAATGACTGTGTGAAAAATGGTCAATACGATGTAACAACTATGGGCTCAGTAGCAAATGTTGGTCTAATGGCTCAAAAAGCTGAAGAGTATGGTTCTCATCCAACAACTTTTGAACTTGGGGAAGCTGGTAAAGTAACTGTTAAAGCGGAAGACGGTACAGAGTTAATGGCATTTGATTGTGAAAAAGGTGATATTTGGAGAATGTCTCGTGCGAAAGATATTCCTATTAAAGACTGGGTACGCCTAGCAGTTGAAAGAGCTGAAATAGAAAAAGTGCCAACTATCTTTTGGTTAGATGCAAATAGAGCGCATGATGCACAGATGATTTTAAAAGTAAATGAGTACTTAAAAGCTTTTGACACAGATGGTTTAGATATTCAAATTTTGGATGTTGCTGCTGCTACGCAACTTACAAATGCGCGAGTAAGAGAAGGGAAAAATACAATTTCTGTAACTGGTAATGTTTTAAGAGATTACTTAACAGATATGTACCCTATCTTAGAGCTTGGAACATCTGCAAAAATGCTTTCTATTGTTCCACTATTAGCTGGTGGTGGTCTATATGAAACTGGTGCTGGTGGTTCTGCCCCTAAGCATGTTGAGCAATTTTTAGAGTGTGGTCACCTTCGTTGGGATTCTCTTGGTGAGTTCTTAGCATTAGCTGAGTCTTTAAGATTTTTAGCGAAGAAGAACAACTCTGATGAGTTAGCAACTGTTACTGCTGCATTAGATGTAGCCAATGACTCTTATTTAGGTGAGAACAAAGCTCCATCAAGAAAATGTGGAGAGCCAGACAATAAAGCTTCTCACTTTTTTGTAGCACAATTCTGGGCAAAAGCACTTGCTGAGTCAGACAATGCTGCATTAGCTGCTAAGTTTGCTCCAATTGCTAAAGAGTTAACAGAAAAAGAAGAGACAATAATGTCTGAACTTTTAGCCGCTGAAGGAAAAGCACAAGATATCGGTGGTTACTTCAAACCAGATGAAGCGAAAGCGGAAGCAGCAATGCGTCC
>JALSUU010000033.1 GCA_027071075.1 Sulfurimonas sp.
ACCATATTTAATTTCATACCTGAAAAATTTTGTTCTTGAAGTGAACACTCCATTAAAACACATTTAGTGAGATTTGTTTTCACAAACTTTGTATCACTCATATCATTTTGAAAAAAAGTTGTAGATAGAAGATTATTGTTAATAAAGAGTGCGCTCTTCATCTCACTTTGGGCAAAGGTTGTTTTTGTACACTCTGTATTTTCAAAATGCGTTTCATTGAACTTTGATTCAAAAAAAGTTGCTTGAGAAAGATTTGCATCTTTAAAATCACTTTTGCTAAAGTCCACTGAGTTAAAGGTGCATAAAGAAAGATTTGCATCTTTAAATCTACAAGCATTCACACCCATTTTTTGCCAAAACAACTCCTCAAAATCAACTCCATTAAAAGAGCAGAGATCAAACCTACACTCTTTAAAACCAGTTTTGACAATCGTAGAAAAAGAAAAATCAACATCTATGAATGTCACTTTTTCAAAACGCACACCCGTCAAATCCATACTGCTTAAATCTAAACCTTGCAGGGTAACATCTTTTATAGTCTCATCTTCTTCTATATATTTTAATAGTTCATTTTTAGTCATTAACAAACTCCAGTCTATTCTCTAGTCCACTTCTTTTGAGATTTGCACCATGAAAGTTTACTTCATAAAGTTTTGCTTTATAAAACTCAACACCATAAAGATTTGCAAAAGAAAAATCACACCTTTTAAGATCCATTCTTCTCAGAGAACCACCCATCAGATTTATACCTGCAAAAGAGCTCTCTTTAGCCACTGCATACTCAAAACGACACCCTTTAGCACTTAGACCTCTTAGGTCACACTTATCTAGTTCTATTTTTTTTACCAAAGATTTATCTAGTTTTGCTTGTTGCAGATTACAGTTTTGTAAAGTGACTTCAAATAGTGTTGATTTACTCATATCGCATTTAGAGAGATTACTGTTTTTCAACTTTGTCTCTTTTAAAACTCTTAAATTATAAAGCCTACTTCCTGAAAAATCACAATTGAGTACTTTTGACTTATTAAAAAGCATACCCTCTGAGTCAATCTCTAAAAATCTACACTCCTCTAAAGTCGATTCACTAAAGAGCGGTTTCTCCATTTTAGAACTTATAAAACTACAATTTTGTATGTTTACTTCTGTAAAAGTTGTATTTTCAAAAAGAGAATCTTCAAAAATTGTATCTTTAAGTTTTACTTCTTGAAAAACAACCGCATCAAGTTTTGCTTCTTTGAAGAGACACTCTTTCATCTCCACACTATCAAAAAGTGCCATATCTCCTTTAAAACCCTCAAAGAGTGTTTTTTCTAAGATAGACTTTTTAAAGAGACTCATAGTTGCTTCTACCTCTGTGAGCCTTGTTTGTGTAAAATTTGCTTCACTACAGTTTGTCTGTTCCAAGTTTGCACCACTCAAATCACTTTTTGAGAAATCTGTCTTTTTACAATTTGCCATACTTAAATCTATACCACTCAAATCAAGTCCGCTCAAATCAAGTTCTGAGAGATTTTTTGTATGAAAAGAGAGACCCTTGGCATGATACTCTATCACTTTTTCACGGGTGAGTGAATCATGAGGATTTTTTGGATCTATACCCGCTTTTTGCATCATCTCTTTTGCCCAATCAGGAATAGGATCTTTTTTGATCTCCTCAGCTCTCTTTTTTGCAGATTCTATCTTCACTAAAGCATCTGCATGCATCACTTCACCTTTTTTTGCAAGAGTCACCAACTCCTCTTTCATCTCTTTAAGTTCACTGATTTTATCTTGTAAGTCTATACCATCTTTCCCATCTTTTTTTACCAAGGTAACTATAGCTTTATCTAAGTTATCTCCAATCTCTTTAGCTGTTATAAAACCTTCTGAATCAGGTGTTTGTGACATATCTATAGGGTCAAGACCCTTTGCTTTCAAAACTTCATTTGCATTTGTTAAGACACTATCTCTCTGGGCTTCAAGCTCTCTTTTTAACTCTTGAGCCCTCTTTTTTGCATCATCTTTTACCTTAGAGGTAATCTTACTCGACTTTTCTCGAATAGCTTTTGCAGATATATCCCTCTCTAAGGGTAATGCATCTTGTATATCTTGAGGAAGATTTCTAATAATCTCATCTCGTATTTCCAAACCATTTTGATGCAGTTCAAAAAGATTTGTATACTCCCCACAATCAAACTGTTTTGCATTTGAAAGTTTTTCGATTATGCCATCTTCTTGCAGATAAAAAACAATAGAAGCTTCTTCAAGGGCTTTTTTTGCATCATCACCAAGAGCTGCAATATCTTTACACACCAAAGAGTTACAAATATCAAATGCCTCTTGGTCACAAAGATGTGCCTCTATTTCATCTGTAAAATAAAAAAGAGGAAAGTTACTGTTGCCCTCACTTAAAAAAAGTTCATACTCTGCATCAGATCCTAAAACAAGAGTATCATCTATTCTAATAGATTTGAGTGTTGCCTCTTCAAAACGGACAGACACTAAACCCTTTGCTAAGTTTATATTTTCTTCACTCTGTAAATTCCACTCTTTTGCGGGGAATACTCTCTCTTCTGGGTTAAACCCAATCCATGCGCGTTCTATTGTTCTTTTTGCTAAACCTTGATGGCGTAGTTTATGCAGTGCATCAGGATTTTTTTCTAAACTTTTTACACATTCACATACAAAGTCAAAAGCAAAATCACTCCACACCTTCTCTTTCTCTTTTAAAAAATCAAATGCCAAATCAACATTGCCATCTATCTTTTCTTGTGCCTTTTGAATATCATCAAGTGTCTCTTTTTTTAATGTATCGGCATATTGTTTTGCATCATCTGCTTTTTTTAGGGCATTTGCTATCTTCTCTTTTGAAGCCAAAAGATCTGCTTTTGCCCCTTCAAAGGCGTTTACATCTATCTTGGTTATATGCCCAAAGGTATCTTTTAACTCTTGGAGTTTCACTTTTGAGTTATCCATTCTCTCTACTGCTTTATCTATTCGAGCGCTACTTTGTGCTAACTTCTCGGCAGAGGTTCTTTTGAGACTCGGTCTTTTTCCCTGAGTTTTTGCTACCCCCTCTTTTACTTGACGGGGAATATCAAACACCTCTTTTTTTGCCTCAGCTATCTTTTTATCAGCCTCCTCAAAAGGTGTCTCATCAAACTCCACACTCTTATCTAACTCTTTTTTTTGTAAAGCATAATACTCATCAAGAGATTTTAAAGGCTCCCCTGCATCAATAGATTTCAGGTTGAGATATTTTACATCACTATAAACCTCATCAGCTACAGCCAAACTACCGCGAAATATCACTACACCTCTTTGTATCTCAGGAAAGAGCCAGAGTGTATCTCTATGCAGTTCTACCTCTTTAAATTCATCTGCATCATCTTTATGTGGTATAGTTACAAAACATCTAAAAGCTGTTTGTGGTATATGCGAAGTTATAAGTTGTTTTTCAGGGTGCATGTTCAACAGTTCTATCTGCTCACCACCCTCAAAAAAGTGCTCTATCTGTTGATCTTGCGGTGCAACATTAAAAAAGCTATAGTCCATATCTGCTGCAAATCCTGGCCATAACTCTCTTTTGTACTCTGCATCATGTGTCCCTAGTTTTTTCATATTTTCTTTAGATGTGATATTTATTGGCATAAATCCAGAGGGAGAGATTGTCTTCCCTTTTGTAGTTGTAAGATGTTTTGGATCTTCGATATTTGGAAGGTAGTCAGCATCTCCACTAGCATGCTCTAAATCCAAAGGCATAGATTTAAAAGGAAGTGGTTTTGTGATCATGCCATTTTCCCATCTTCTTTCACCAAAAACATATAACTCTTTATGTATTTCTCCTACACTTAACTTGACATGAGAACTTCCTTCATTTGTCAGATAATTATGACAAGAGCCACAGAGTAAAACCTCAGCTTTTGGTTTTGCCATAGCTCCATCAAGCAGAGTTTTTCCTAACTGCTCGGAGACTTCTCTGTACATAGCCTGCTCTTCTAAGAGTGCTTCAGGGTTATTCATATCAAAATA
>JALSUU010000034.1 GCA_027071075.1 Sulfurimonas sp.
CCAAACAGGAACTGCCGCTTGCCCTTGCAAAAAGGGACGCTCTTTTGCTTGAACTAGAACGCATCATTCATCATCTTACAGATTTAGGCTTTATTCCCAACGATGCAGGATTTGGAGCAGCACTTGCCTTTGCTTCAAGATTAGCCGAAGATGCAAGGCGAAAACTCCAAGAACTCACAGGACACCGTTTTGGTTTTGGGGCTATTGATTTTCAAAATCACGCCATAGATGCACTCTCTTTCAAAAAATGGCTTGATGGGCTTCACAAAGATGTCCTTTATTTTCAAGAGTGGATTATAGATATTCCATCCCTATGGGATAGATTTGATTCTACTGGGATACTGAGCTTTAATAAGGCTATAAAGTACAATGTTCTTGGTGTAGTCGCCCGTGCTTCAGGCGTCGCACAAGATAGACGCCTCAACAAATTTTACATAGAGCATGGTTTTACAATGGCAAGTGAAATAAGTGGGGATGTTGCTGCACGATTTAAGGTGCGTCTTAGAGAGATTTCAAACTCTATAGAGATGATGCACAATTTTCTCCAAGAAGATACAACATCTCTCTCTTTAAAAAGTGTAAAAGATGGAGAGTATAGGAGTTTTGTAGAGAGTTCAATCGGTGAGCTTTTTATGGCTATTGATATTAAAGATGGAGTTATAGAGCGATTTTATGTCAGAGATCCTAGTTTTATAAATTGGCAAGCACTGCATATAATGATGCAGGGTAATATAATCGCTGATTTTCCCCTTATAAATAAGAGTTGTGATTTAAGTTATGCAGGAAATGATTTATGATTAAGTTTTGGAATAAAAGAGTACGAGAAGGTATTGTAACCGAGTCCAAAGAGTTAGAGAGTGAGTTAGCACTTATAAAAAAAGAGATACAAGAGCGTGTCTCTAAAACATTTGCTGGAAGTTTGGCTATAAGAATGGTCGATAGCGGGAGTTGTAATGCCTGTGAAGCAGAGTGTAATGCACTCTCAAACCCCTACTATGATTTAGAGAGACTTGGCATCTACTTTGTAGCAAGTCCTCGCCACGCTGATGTAATGTTGCTAAGCGGTCTGCTTACTTTTAATATGACTCCACATGTTAAAGATGCATATGAGCAAATACCCGCTCCAAAATGGATTATTACCCTCGGAGATTGTCCTCTTATGCAAGTGCCATTTGAAAAAAATTATGCCATAAATGCACCAGCAGAAGAGCATTTTCATATTACACACCATATAGCGGGTTGCCCTCCTAATCCACTTGAAATTATGCAGGGATTTTTAGAATTTATACGAAAGATAAGCTAGGCTTTACCTTTTTTTAACTATAAAAAGGGTATAATCCACAAATTTTAAAAGGATGACCATGAGAATTCGTAAACGCGCCCTAACATTTGAAGATGTACTTTTAGTACCCCAATATTCCGAAGTTCTTCCAAAAGAAGTATCACTAGAGACAAAATTAACAAAAAATATAAGCCTTAAAATTCCTATGGTCTCAGCTGCTATGGATACAGTAACTGAGTACCGTGCAGCCATCGCTATGGCGAGACTTGGTGGTATTGGTATTATCCATAAAAATATGAATATCGAGACACAGTGTAAACAGGTGAAAAAAGTAAAAAAATCTGAGAGTGGTATCATCATAGATCCTATCTATGTACACCCAGATGCAACTTTAGCTGATGCAGAAAAACTTATGAGTGAGTATAAAATCTCTGGTGTTCCTGTTGTAGATGGTCATAACAAACTTTTAGGAATTCTTACAAATCGTGATATGCGTTTTGAAAAAGATATGAAAAAACTTGCAAGTGAAGTAATGACTATAATGCCTCTTATTACAGCTGAAAAAGGGATTAGTCTTGATGATGCAGCAGACATCATGCACAAAAACAAGATAGAGAAGCTTCCTATTATTGATAATGAAGGATTTTTAAAAGGTCTTGTAACTATTAAAGATATCAAAAAGCGTATCGAATATCCTAACTCAAACAAAGACTCATTTGGTCGTCTTGTAGTAGGTGCGGCTATCGGTGTTGGTCAATATGACCGTGCCAAAGCACTTGTTGATGCAGGTGTTGATGTTTTAGTTTTAGACTCTGCACATGGTCACTCTAAAGGTATCTTAGATACTGTAAAGAAGATTAAAGAGAGTATGGAAGTAGATATCATCGCTGGAAATATCGCTACAAAAGAGGCTGTAGAAGCACTCATCGAAGCGGGTGCTGATGCAGTAAAAGTTGGTATTGGTCCTGGTAGTATCTGTACTACGCGCATCGTTGCTGGTGTGGGTGTTCCTCAAATCTCTGCGATTGATGAGTGTGCTGAAGCTGCCCGTCCTCATGGTGTTCCTGTTATCGCTGATGGTGGTATTAAATACTCTGGAGATATCTCTAAAGCACTTGCTGTTGGTGCTTCATGTGTTATGGCTGGTTCTCTTCTAGCTGGTACTGAAGAGTCTCCGGGTGAAACTATCATGTTTCAAGGGCGTCAATACAAATCATACCGTGGTATGGGAAGTATCGGAGCTATGCAAAAAGGTTCAAACGACAGATATTTCCAAGAGGGAACTGCAGCGGATAAGCTTGTTCCAGAGGGAATCGAAGGGCGTGTTCCATTTAGAGGAAGCATCGCCGGCATCGTGCATCAAATGATGGGTGGTCTTCGTGCATCAATGGGTTACTGTGGAAGTGAAACTATTGAGATGTTCTGGGATAAGGCTGAGTTTGTAGAGATTACCTCTGCTGGACTCAAAGAGTCACATGTGCATGATGTTATCATCACGCAAGAAGCACCAAACTACCATGTTTAATCTTCAAACTTTTAATTATCAAAATAGATAGTATATATTTCCTTATATACTTTCTATTTTATCTTTCTTTCTATCTCATCTTCACAAGCACTTATGTTTATAACCTTAGAAAAAAAATTTATTAAGCTTAATGGATGTATAATAATCTTAACTAAAATGTAAGGATTCTTATTATGTCTCCACTTGCTCCTCCCCAAAAAGATAGTTTTACAAATGTCCAAAAATTATGTGAGCTTAGAGATGCTTATGAAAGTAGTGATGCACTAGATAGGCTCTTTGTTGATGCCTTTAAAGAGATTATTATTTGGCATAAAAAGAATAACTCCTTTTATAATCAACTCACTAAAAATTTTGATACTCAAAAGCTCAAGAGTATCGATGACTTAAAAAACCTACCCTTTATCCATGCAAATTTCTTTAAACTCCATGAGAGCATATCTGTTGATAAGAGTGCTATACAAGAGCATCTAACCTCATCGGGTACATCTGGACAAAAATCTCAAATGTTTTTTGATGAGTGGTCTATTTTAAGTGCTAGACGCATGGTGCAATTTATCTATGATGCAATAGGTTTTAATGCTCCTAAGGAGGAAGCTAACTACCTTCTCCTTGCCTATGAACCGCTTAAAGATTTCAAGGTTGGAACAACAAATACAAATATATTTTTAACCTCTTTTGCAAAACCAAAAGAGATATTTTTTGCACTGAGACAGACAAATGGGACACATGAGTTTGACCGTTTTGGAACAGTAAAAAAACTCCAAGAGTATGCTGCACAAAACTTAGCTGTTCGCATACATGGCTTCCCCTCCTTTATGTACTTTACCTTGATGCAGATGCAAGAGATGGATATCAAAATAAAACTCCATCCTGACTCTTTAGTAATGTTTGGTGGAGGATGGAAAGGGTATGCTAATCAAGAGATATCTAAAGAGAGACTTTTTGGGTTAATCCATGAGTACTTGGATATCTCCTTAGAGCGCATTCGTGATGCCTATGGATCGGTTGAGCACTCCATTCCTTACATAGAGTGTAAAAATCACCATTTTCATCTTCCCATCTGGTCTCGGCTCTTTATACGCGATGTAAAAACGCTTGAAGTGCTAGAGTATGGGAAAGTTGGATTTATGAACTTTGTAACTCCCTACATCACCTCTGTTCCCGCTATTAGTGTGATGATGGGTGACCTTGGAGTTT
>JALSUU010000035.1 GCA_027071075.1 Sulfurimonas sp.
GCAACAGGACTTGCTGGAAGTGGTCCTGCTTATCTCGCTCTCATCTCCGAAGCATTAGCAGATGGTGCAGTAAAACAGGGACTTAAAAGAGATGATGCGATGGCTATTATGCGTGGTCTTTTTGGTGGATTTGGAGAGCTTATCCAAGATATACACCCTGCACTTCTTAAAGATGGAGTGATGAGTCCAGGAGGCACAACTGCTGCTGGATATGGTGCACTTGAAGATGGAGCTGTACGCGCTTCTTGTATGATGGCTATTGAAGCTGCTTACAAAAAGGCTAAAGAGCTTTCATAAAGAAAGCTCCTCAGTCTATAAAAATTTAAGAATTTCTTCTTCGATATTCTCTTTTTCTATTACAGTTTTTTGCGTTACTGGTTTTGTGAAAAGCCCTTTTACCATTGCTGGTATCTCTAGGTTTGCCTCTTTTGAGATAGACTTTAAGGCTACCATATCCTCTGCATCAACTTCACCAGTCAAAGCATTTGCTATAACAGGCGAGAATTTTGTCCACTCAGCAGTTGAGTAAGCAATAGTTTTAATAGCAGGATTAGAACAAGTCTCATAAGATTTTAAACAAGTAGCAGTATGTGGATCCATTAAGTAACCATCGTTTCTAAATGTATCTTTGATGTACTTTTTCCCCTCATCACCACTGCAGAAGTCTGCATCAAAACATGCTTGAAGTTTTGTAAGTTCCTCTGATGTGAGTTCATAAGCATTCAGTGCTTCTAAATCACCCATAAGTTTTCGTGTACGCGCAGCACCAAAAAGGTCAAATAAAATTCTCTCAACATTTGATGATTTTAGGATATCCATCGCTGGGGATGTTGTTCCTATTACTTCGCTATCGTTAAGGTCATATTTTCCCGTTTTGATAAGTTTTGTTAAGATGTTATTCTCATTTGAAGAGATGATAATTTTCTCTACTGGGAGTCCCATCTTCCAAGCATAGTAACCACCAAGTGCATTTCCAAAGTTTCCTGATGGAACATTAAGGTATACTTTTTCCCCTTGTGTTATAGCACCTTGACGAACGAGTTCTAAATAAGAGTGAATATGATAAATGATTTGAAAGATAATTCTTCCGAAGTTTACAGAGTTTGCAGCCGAGAGAGATACATTTTTCTCTGCAAGTGCTTCATTAAAGTTTACTGATGCAAGAAGTCTCTTGAGTGCATTTTGTGCATCATCAAAAACGCCATTTATACCTATAACCTTTAAGTTAGGTGCATCTTCTGTAACCATTTGTAGCCGTTGTACATCACTTGTTCCCCCATCAGGGTAAAGACAAGCCACTTGAACATTTGCACGGTTTTTAAAAGTCTCTAGTGCAGCGGGACCTGTATCGCCACTTGTTGCAGCAAGAATAAGATAGTTTTCATCTCTTTTTTGTGCGATTGAAGATAATACTATTCCAAAAGGTTGGAGTGCCATATCTTTAAAAGCACGCGTTGGACCATGATAAAGTTCACTGATGTAAAGATTCTCTTTTACCTTTACAACAGGTACAGGGTTATTTGCATCATCAAAGTTATCATATAGAGCGAGGGCTTCATCTATCACCTCCGAGTCTATATCAATCTCAAAACGATTTAACATATCTTTTGCTAACTCTTTATATGAAGAGTTTAAATGTTTTTTTAAAAATTCTGAACCTAATTCTGGTAGTGTTTCTGGTACATAGAGTCCACCAAAAGAGGCAATAGGAGCTAAAATAGCTTCTGAAAATGTTACGGTTGCAGGTCTACTTGTATCGATTCCACGAGTTTGTGTAAAGTTCATATTTTTCTCTATTTTTGATTTTTGCGATTATACCAAAAAAGGGTTTCAAATTAACTTTAGGACAACTTTATTTAAAAAGCCGAATAGGATTAATATGATAAGATTTTTGCGTAACTTCAAAGATAAGCTCTTTCTCAACGCGTCCTATTGTATACCCTCTTTTTATCTTTTTACCCTTTTTAATATTTGGGCTTATTTGTGAAAGATTTGCATAGATTGTATGGAGACCATTTTTATGTTCCACAATGACAATATTATTTAAAACAGCTGTCTTATCTGCGTAAATCACTTTTCCATTAAAGACAGTTTTCACCTTAGCATTTGGAACCTTTGGTGTTAACGAGATAGATTCATTAAATATTTTGATACCATAAATAGGATCTGTATAGGTTCCATACTTTTTAGTTATAGTATATCTATCAAGTGGAGCTATAGTTTTTAAACCTCTATATTTTTTGGTCTTTACAGCCTGATAAGAGCTACCATGTTTTTTTACTTTTGGTAAATTTTCATCTAAATCTATCTTCTTCTTAGCAAAAGCTTTTTTACGCGCTGCTTCTTCTTTTCTTTTTCTCGCCTCATCTACTTTTACGATGTTTAGTTTTGCGAGTGTTCGTTTGAGTGTACTTTGACGGCTTAAAATAGTTTTCAGTTTTTTCTTATACGCTTTTTTATCTTTTGAAAGTTTTGCTAATGCTCTTTTATTTGCAGATTGTATTTTAAGTGCTTTTTTTCTCTTCTGATCTATACTTGAGATAGAGCTCTCTAAGGTAGTGGAGTGGCGATGTAGGAAATCAATCTCTTTAGCATTATCAAAGTATCTCGTACTCAGCTTTTTCGCCTGTGCTTTCTCTTTTTTCAACATCTCTTTTAAGATTTCAAACTCCATGATAGACTCTTCACTTTCACTAAAGTCCTCATCTAAAACAACTGAGAGTGAGACACTTTTAGAGATAACCTGCATGAGCTTAGTCTCTATTCTGTCCTGTTGTGCTTTGAGTTTCTCTTGTGTATCATTCATACCCTTAAGTTGTTTCGTATTATCTTTATAACTTAATTCTTTTAAAGAGAGCTCTTTTTTAAGTGCTTTTAAGATCTTCTCTTGTTTTACTAGCTCTCTTTTTTGTTTTAAAATAGCCTTCGCTGTTTGTGCCATTTTTCTGTTAAGTTTTGTATAGTTCTTTGAGTAAGAGTGTAACTGAGAAGAGGTTTTTTTTATTTTCTTATCAGTAGATCCAGCAAAAGAGAGTGAAAAAAGTAAAAAAGAGAGAAGGATATAACGCATCATACCTCTTCTTTATGCACTAAAACAATAATAGTCGCTAAAAATATAGAGACACTCATAGAGACACCAAACATCACTAAAGAGTCTTTAAGTGTGTCAAAAACAAGTACATCTATACCCATATAGGCAAACTGCTCTTTAATCCACTCACTTGATGCAATGTAGGAGAACATGATAAAGCCTAAAAGTGTTGCAATAACTGCATCAACAATAGCAAGTCGAAACAAAACTGCTGAACGCAGCCAAATAGGTGCACCGTGTAGTGCCATAATACTCATCCGTTCATTATGTTTAAACTGCCAAATTTTTAACTCTTTAGATATCAAAAGAATTGTAACTATTGCAATAGAGAATGCAAATAAAGAGATGACACTCTTAAACAGAAGTAGTAGCTTATAAGTCGTATCATGTGTGCGAGAAAAAGTCTCTACTTTCACTATAGATGCATCTCTTAGTAGTGCTTTTGTTAAGCTGTTTATCTCATCTGGTGAGGGATAGTGACTCAATTTAAGTTTATAAAACTTTGGAAGAGATAACTTTAAAAAGTTTCTCTCCCTCTTTTTCATCTCACCATCTAGTTTTTTTAAAACCTTATCAGGAGATATCTCATTAATCTCATTAATAAGACTATTTTTACTGATAATAATATTTTTTTGTAACTTTTTCGTACTTACTACGACTAAAGAGTAGTTATTTGCTAAATTCTCTTTATAAGAGGCTATAGCTCTATCTACTACAATAAAAGTTTGTAGGGAAAAAAGTATGCTTAAAAGTGCAACAATTAACGAAAGATGATTTTTAAGTGACTTCATGAATCCCTCCATACTCGATATGATAATGTTTATAATCAACACTCATGCTTTCAGGAATATGG
>JALSUU010000036.1 GCA_027071075.1 Sulfurimonas sp.
TATATTTTTATTTGCCATCTATTTTTTCCTTTATTTATATTTAGCTAATTTGCTAAATTGATTTCAAAAGTTTATAGTTTCATTGCTTAATTTAAAGTTAATTGTCTAAATTGCTAAATAGATATTTTTCGCTATAATGTTGCCTTGAATATGAAGTTAATTATTAAAACGCAAAGGTTTGTAATGTTAGATATGAATGATAAGATAAAAATTTTTAAAGCCCTTGGGAATGAAACAAGGTTTAAAATATTTAAAAATATCTTTACGGGTGGATATGCTTGTTCTATTGACAACACACAACCAAAAGATGACCTTATAGCACAGGCTACTTGTGTGACTAGCATTGCCGAACAGTTTGATTTTGCCCTGCCGACTATTTCACGGCATCTTAAAGAGATGAAAGATGCAAAAATAATCACTATGACAAAAAATAAAAATAAGATTTATATAGAACCAAATATAGAGACGATGAAAGAGATAGCAGAGTGCTTTGGCACTCTAGTAGCTGATTATGAAAAAGGTACTCTTTTTCAGTTTGATAATACTAAATAAAGTTTTTAATCCATTACAGTATTTGAAAAATTGTTTTCTATTGCGTACTCTAAGATATCAAAGAGTTCATGAACCATAGGAAAGTAGTCATTTTTGTAGTTTTCAGAATCGACTACACTTATAAAGAAAAGACTCTGTTTCTCTTTTTGTAAAGAGTACTCAATATTTTCTGCCGCTTTGATATAAGAGTCATTTGTCACAGAGTCAAAAACAACGGCATCAATATGCTTATCTACTTTTATATGGAGATCTGTTTTGCGTAATATCTTCTCAAAAATTTCTTCTGTGTAACTCTCTTCTTTGCTACACATCAACATAATTGCAAACCGTGCATTATAACGCTCATCTCTATAAATAAAATCAGTAATACTGTCTAAAATCTTTTTCTGATAATCATAGCGTTCTTTACGCATATACTCTAACAGTTTCATTCGATATCCTTATATGATGATGATTATAACATAATACCGATTACAGTCAGAAAGCATAATTTTGGTTTAAGTACCCGTTTTTTTTAATTAAGTCAAAATGTAGTACAATCTGCAAATACAAAATGAAAAAGAAATTAAGGAAATAAACTTAATGAATAGTGCTAAAGATGATTCTAATATACTACTAGCACTCAACAAGCCTAAAGGGTATTTAGTCACTCGTTCTGATGATCTTGGGCGAAAAACTGTGTATGATCTTTTACCTCAATGGGGCTTTGATGAAGGGTGGATGCCTATTGGACGGCTTGATTTGGATTCTAAAGGACTATTACTCTTTACTCAAAATGGAAAAGTTGGACATAAACTCACGCAACCAGGTGGCTGTGTAAAAATATATGAGATATGGGTGCGAGGGCATGTTACTGAGGAGCATATTGCTCAGGCTTTAAAGGGTGTTAAAAGTAAAAATGATATACTAAAAACACTTGTTGTTGAGAAGATAGGCAATGGTGGTGCAAAAACAAAATTACGCGTTCAAATTAATGAGGGAAAAAACCGTCATATTCGCCGACTTTTTGGCTCACTTAAAGATCCAAAATTTGGTACACCCTTAAAGGTTATGAGCTTAAGTCGTATCAGTATTGGAAGTTTTCAACTCGATATAAAAAGTGCTGAGTGGCGTTTTCTAACAGTAGAAGAAGAAAAACTGCTTCTGGAAAATCTTAAATAGTAGGATAACTAAAATATGAAACAAGAGATAAATCTCATCGTAAAACCAGAATTTATTAAAACTTATAGAGAGGGATATCCTCTTATCTCAAAAGAGTCTATAGTTAACTGGGATAAAGTCAGTGATGAAGGTGTAGTTCTCAATCTTGTTGATGCGAAAGGTAAATTTATTCTTAAGGGTTATCATGGCATTCAAAATAAAGGCTATGGTTGGGCACTTTCACGCAAAAAAGATGAAAAAATTGATGCAAATTATTTTAGTAAAAAAATCAAATCTGCACTTGAGCATAGAAAAGAGTTTTTTCATGATGCACAAACGACTGCTTTTCGAGTTTTTAATGGAGAGGGTGATGGTGTAGGTGGTGTAACTATTGACTACTTTGATGGTTTTTATCTGCTTACATGGTATAGCCTTGGTATCTATGAGTTTAAGACAGAGATACTTGAAGCCTTAAAAAATAGTGTAGAGTATAAAGGCATTTATCAGAAAAAACGCTTTGACGCCAAGGGTAAATATCTTGATGAGAAAGATGATTTTGTTTGTGGAGAGAAGGCTGATGCACCTATTTTAGTAAGAGAAAATGGAGTCAACTTTGCCATTTATCTCGATGATGGTGCAATGGTTGGTGTCTTTTTAGATCAAAGAGAGGTAAGAAAAAAAATTCGCGATAAGTATGCGCAAGGTAAAACTGTTTTTAATGCTTTTTCTTATACGGGTGCCTTTTCTGTTTTTGCAGCTGTGGGAGGTGCGAAGAAAACTACAAGTGTTGACTTAGCCAAACGCAGTCTGCCAAAAACAAAAGAGCAATTTAGCATCAATGGTATTGATGTACAGAGCCAAGAGATTGTTGTAGAGGATGTTTTTAACTACTTCAAATATGCTCTGAAAAAGAATCTTCTTTTTGATTTAGTTGTTTTAGATCCACCTAGTTTTGCAAGATCAAAAAAGCGTACATTTAGTGCTTCAAAAGATTATGTAAATCTCTTAAAAGAAGCTATACAAATCACAAAAAAAGGTGGTATTATCGTCGCTTCTACGAACTCTGCAAACTTTAGCATGATGACTTTTAGTGACTTCATCGCTAAGGCCTTTAAAGAGTTAAAAGGGAAGTATGAGGTAAAAGAGCGTTTCTCTCTTCCAAAAGATTTCAGAGTTTTAGAGAACTTTAAAGAGGGTAACTATCTTAAAGTTGTCTTTATTAAAAAACTGAAGTAAGAGATTATATAGCTATGGTAGATACTGCATCGTATAAGGTTGCTGTTATTGGAGCTGGTCCTGCTGGACTTATGGCTGCACAAGTCTTAACTGAGGCTGGTTTAAAAATCACACTCTTTGATGCAAAACCCTCTGCTGGGCGTAAATTTTTACAAGCAGGAAAAGGTGGTTTAAACCTGACACATGCAGAAGATTTCACCCTCTTTACAAGTCGTTACTTTGAGGCAGAATCTTTTTTACGCCCTGCCCTAGATAATTTTTCTCCTGATACTATGCGACTCTGGGCAAAAGAGCTTGGTTTTGAAACCTTTGTTGGCTCTTCTGGAAAAGTCTATCCGCTTGATAAAAAAGCTGCCCCACTCCTACGAACTTGGATTCATAAAATAAAAGCAAATAAGAGTGAGTTTAAAATGAAACATCGCCTTATAGCATTTGAAGATGATACTTGGCAGTTTGAAACTCCTGAGGGTATTAAAAAGTACACCTTTGATGCAGTTGTTTTAGCATTAGGAGGTGCTTCTTGGCCACAACTCGGTGCAACGGGTGCATGGACAAAAATACTCCTAGAAAAAGGTTTACAAATAAACCCACTTAAACCTGCAAATATGGGCTTTAATGTCAAATGGTCCCCAATCTTTAGAGAAAAATTTGCAGGAACTCCACTGAAAAATGTAACACTTAGTTTTACTGACACGCATGGTACGCTACACTCCCAACTCGGTGAACTTTTGATAAGTGACTATGGTGTGCAAGGGAGTTTAATCTACACCTACTCTAAATTTTTACGGGAAAACATAGAAAAGAAAGCTCCAACAACTCTCTATCTTGACCTCTTTGCTCATAAAAGTGAGCAGAAACTAGTAGCACAACTCAGTGCTCAACAGGGAAAACAAAGTTTGAGTGCCTTTTGGAAGCGTATGGGTCTGAGTGGAGTAAGAGCCTCTTTGCTTAGAGAAGTTTTAAGTAAAGAGTCTTTGAAAAACCCTGAATTAGTAGCCCAAAAACTGAAAAATTTTCCTCTAAAGTTAGACTCCTACCGACCTATAGAGGAGGCGATTAGCACTGCAGGAGGTCTAGCCTTTGATAACCTCGATGAAAATTTAATGCTCAAAAAATTTCCAGGTCTCTTTTGTGTTGGAGAAATGCTTGATTGGGAAGCGCCTACTGGAGGGTATCTCCTAACAGGTGTGATGGCACAAGGTAAACAAGCCGCAGAGGGTCTTTTAAAATTTATACATAAGAAAAAGATTTAGAATGCTATAATTGCATAATTTAAAATTTCAAGGCTAGATCTGTGCAAAATTCTTCACTTAAAACACAAAAATTTATACTAAAACTATTTCCAGAAATAATGATAAAAGGCTCTTCAGCCAAACGCCAAATGGTTGGACAACTCTACACGAATCTTATGAGCATACTAGAGCGTATTGATGCAGATATAAAGGTGCGAAAGTTTTCGGATAAGATAGAAGTTGTTTCTCCTGTTGGCGTTCTGCCTGAAGTGAGACAGAGACTCCTTGACACTTCAGGGATAGAGCAGATTCTTGAAGCACTTCAGTTTGATAATATGGACACACTTGATAAGATAAAAGTGAAAGTAGGTGAACTTGTTGCAGACTCTTTAGAGGGAAAAACCTTTGTTGTTCGTGCAAAGCGTACTGGAAAGCACTCTTTTAATTCCGTAGAGTTAGAGAGAACTGTTGGTGGGTATCTTCTTGCACACTCTAAAGCTAAAAATGTAGACCTCAAAAATGCTGAGCTAACTATACAGATGGAACTTATAGAGAGTCAACTCAATGTCATTACTGCAAAATATAAGGGTCTCAGTGGTTTTCCAATAGGAACACAAGGAGATATACTTTCACTTATGTCAGGTGGTTTTGACTCTACAGTTGCATCATATCTTACGATGAAACGCGGAATAAAAACGCACTTTGTATTTTTTAACCTTGGTGGAAATGCCCATGAAATAGGTGTGAAACAAGTAGCGCTTTACCTTTGGAATAAGTTTGGTTCTTCTCATAAAGTCAAATTTATTTCCGTACCATTTGATGATGTTATAGAGGAGATATTTCGCTCTACTCCTCCTACTTATATGGGTGTTACACTCAAGCGTTTGATGCTTATGGCAAGTGAAAAAATAGCTGATGAGATGGAGATTGATGCACTCCTTACAGGTGAGAGTGTAGCACAAGTCTCTAGTCAAACCCTGCGTAACCTCGCACTCATTGATAAAGTGAGTAACAAACTCATTCTTCGCCCTCTCTCCACTATGAATAAACCTGAGATAATCTCTATAGCAAATGAGATAGGAACGCGACAGTTTGCTGAGAGTATGCCTGAGTACTGCGGGGTTATCTCGCAAAATCCTATCACGCATGGTTCTTTTAAGCGTATGGAAAAAGTGGCACAAAAGTTTGATTATGATGTTTTAAATAAAGCTGTTAACGATGCACAACATATCTATGTACATGATATTGTAGAGGACATCAATAAATTAGCTGCTGTAGAAGTTGTCAATGATTTAAATGCTGATTTTATTGTCATAGATATTCGTGCTGAAGAGGAGTGTGTAGAGACAAGTTGTGAAACGATAAAAATACCTTTTCATCAACTCAAAAAAGAGTTTAAAACTCTTGATACAAGTAAAGAGTATCTACTCTACTGTGACAAAGGTATCATGAGTCAACTCCATGCACAATATCTCAGAGATGAGTTAAAATGTACAAATGTGAGAGTCTATAGACCTACGCAAAGTAGTTAAAAGATTTAATAATTAACCAAGTTGAGAAGTAATAGCCTTTTCAACTTCATCAATATGTGCTGTTCCATCAACTGTGATATATGTTAGAGTCTCCACTTTGCTTGCTTGCTCTTTATAGTAGCTTATAAGTGGCTCTGTAAGTTCGTGATAGACTTTAAGTCTATCTAAAACAACCTCTTCTTTATCATCATCTCTTTGTACTAAATCTTCACCAGTCAGATCATCTTTACCCGAAACTTTTGGTGGATTATACTCTAAGTGGTATGTTCTTCCACTTGCTAAGTGAGCACGACGACCACTCATTCTTTTTACGATTACATCATCAGCAACATCAATCTCAATCACTGCATCAATAGCAATACCAGCATTTGTAACAGCATCCGCTTGCGGAAGTGTACGAGGAAAACCATCTAAAAGATACCCATTTTTACAATCATCTTCAGCAATTCTATCTTTTACAAGACCGATAATAATCTCATCCGTTACTAACTGACCAGCATCCATAGCAGCCTTAGCCATTTTACCCATCTCTGTTCCAGCTTTAATAGCCGCTCGTAACATATCACCTGTAGAGATTTGAGGAATATTGTATTTTTTTGTAAGAAATTGAGCCTGTGTACCTTTTCCAGCACCTGGAGCTCCTAGAAGAATTATTCTCATATTTGAATCCTAAATTATTTAATTGTGAAATTATATAGTAATGAGTTTAAGGGATTATTATAAAATAAACTTCTTTCATTCACCCCACCCTAATTTTTCTTTTAAAATATCAAAGTAATTAAACTCATCTCTATGAATAAGTTTTACTCTCTGTGATGCAAGTTTTATATGTATGCTTTCATCTTGTTCTAGCTCATACTTATCTTGCCCATCTATGATTAAAAGTGCTCTCTCTTTTGGTGTTTTCATCTCTATAGAAAACTTTCCAGGAAGAACAACTGGTCTTTGAGTCAGTGAATGAGGGCAGATAGGTGTAAGAGCAAAAACATTTGTAAGGGGGAAAAGAACTGGTCCTCCCGCTGAGAGATTATAAGCAGTGGATCCTGTTGGAGTAGAGACAATTACCCCATCTCCAAAGTAAGTGTTAAAAGCCTTAGAATCAACAAGTGTCTCTATATGAATCATATTTGAAACAGAGTGACGGGTTAATACTATGTCATTAAAAGCATACTGTTTTATCTCTTTAGCATTTTGTTTAAATGTCGCCTCTAAGATAGAACGCTCATCTACTCTTACCTCACCCTGCATCATCTTAGCCACAAAAGCTTCTAGTTCATCAAGTTTTATATCTGCTAAAAATCCTAAACTACCTGCATACACACCTAAAATCGGTATATTATGTTTAAAAGAACGCCTTACAGCAGAGATAAGCGTTCCATCACCACCAAGAGTGACAAGTATATCTGAATGCGCACACAACAAATCAAAATCCATTCCCATTACACCAATCATTCCACCACTCACACTATCAATGTTTACTTCAATAGAGTGTTGTGTAAAGATTTTTTCTAATTCATAGTAGTAATCTTTTAACTCTGGTGTTGATGGTCGTAAAATAACACCGACTTTTTGAATGTTTTTTAAGGTCATAATTACTCTTTTATGAAAATATTTTGTTAATTATACACTTTTTTTCGCTATAATCGCGAAAATATTTTTTATTAGGACTCTATTATATGAGAAGTCATTACTGTACAGATTTAAGCGAAGCAAATGTAGGCGAGAGTGTAACTCTTACTGGTTGGGCAAATAATCACCGTGATCATGGTGGAATTATTTTTATCGATTTACGCGATAAGAGTGGATTAGTGCAACTTACTTGTGATCCAGAAGATAGCAAAGAGGCTCATACTATTGCAAATAGTGTAAGAGATGAGTATGTTCTTATTGCCAAGGGTAAAGTGCGTCTTCGTGGTGAAGGTCTTACAAATCCTCGTCTAAAAACAGGTGCTATTGAGATAGTTGTAACTGAACTTATCATTGAAAATAAATCAGCTGCACTTCCATTTGTCATAGGAGATAAAAAA
Source organism: Sulfurimonas sp. (assembly GCA_027071075.1). Lineage (GTDB taxonomy): Bacteria > Campylobacterota > Campylobacteria > Campylobacterales > Sulfurimonadaceae > Sulfurimonas. The sequence goes on from JALSUU010000036.1 coordinate 7,720, forward strand.
GTTGGTGAAGAGACAACTCTTAAGTATCGTTACTTAGAGCTTCGCGATCCAGATCTTTACAATGTTTTCCGTCTTCGTTCAAAGACAGCTATTGCTGCAAGAAATATACTTGATGCAAATGGTTTCTTAGAAGTTGAGACACCTATTCTTACTAAATCAACTCCAGAGGGTGCAAGAGATTATCTCGTTCCATCTCGTGTTCATAGTGGTGAGTTCTACGCACTCCCTCAGTCTCCACAACTCTTCAAACAACTTTTAATGGTTGGTGGATTTGACAGATACTTCCAAATCGCAAAATGTTTCCGTGATGAAGATTTAAGAGCAGACAGACAACCAGAGTTCACTCAAATAGATGTTGAGATGAGTTTTTGTAATCAAGAAGATGTTATCAAAGTAGCGGAAGATTTATTAACAGCTATGTTTAAAGCTGCTGACATCGATGTGAAACCTCCATTTAACCGTATCACTTACAATGATGCAATGGAGCTATATGGTTCTGATAAACCAGACCTAAGATATGATCTTAAAATGGTAGATGTACTTGATATCTTTAGTAGATGTGATAATGAAATCTTTACAAACATCGCAAAAGATCCTAAGAAAAATCGTATTAAAGCTTTAAGAGTTCCAGGTGCTGACTTAGTATTTTCTAAGCGTGAAATGAAAGGTTTTGAAGACTTCGTTCGTAAGTTTGGTGCACATGGTCTTGGATATTTTCAGATGAAAGAAGATGGTCTTAAGGGTCCACTTGTTAAGTTCTTTAGTGAAGAAGATATTGCACTTATTATCAAGAGTACTGAGCTTGAAGTTGGTGATGTTGTATTCTTTGGTGCAGGTGAGAAAAAAACTGTATGGGATTACATGGGTCGTTTTAGAAACTTCATCGCTGAGCATGAAAAAATGAATCTTGTTGATGAAAATGCTTTTGAATTTGTATGGGTAGTTGACTTTCCTATGTTTGAAGTTGAAGATGGAAAAATTAAAGCACTACATCATCCATTTACACTTCCAAAAGATACAAATAAAGAAGACCCTGAAGAGATTGAGTCTATCGCTTACGATATCGTTCTTAACGGTACTGAGCTTGGTGGTGGGTCTATCCGTATCCATAAAGAAGAGATTCAAGAAGAGGTATTTAAACTGCTTGGTATTGAAGAAGAAGAGGCTCAAGAGAAGTTTGGTTTCTTACTTGATGCGCTTCAGTTTGGTGCGCCTCCACATGGTGGTTTTGCTCTTGGTTTTGATAGACTTATTATGCTTATCACTAAAAAAGCAAGTATTCGTGATGTTATCGCTTTTCCTAAAACACAAAAAGCTTCTTGTGTACTTACAAAGGCACCAAGTGCAGTGGATAACACGCAATTAAGAGATTTACACATTAGATTACGCGAACAGACTAAATAGTTCTAAGGATTTTTTTTGAAAAAATTATTTCTTATTATCGGAGCACCTGGCTCCGGTAAAACTACTGATGCAGAGTTAATTGCAAAAGCAAATGAAAATATATCTCACTACTCAACAGGAGATATGCTTCGTGCTGAAGTAACTTCAGGAAGCAAACTTGGTAAAGAGATAGATAGTTATATCTCTAAAGGACTTATTGTCCCTATAAAGATTGCTATAGCTACTATTACCACTGCTATAAAAAATGCTCCTACTGATGTTGTTATCTTAGATGGTTATCCTCGTAGTATAGAGCAGATGGATGCTTTAGAAAACTTTTTACAAGAAGATTCTAGCATCAAACTTACCTATGTTATAGAAGTAAAAGTGAGTGAAGAGACTGCAAGAGATAGAGTTCTTGGTCGTGCTCGTGGTGCAGATGACAATACAGAAGTTTTTGATAATCGCATGAGAGTCTACATTGAACCACTTGCTGAAATTCAAGCTTTTTACACGAAACAAAATATTTTAAAGGTTATTTCTGGAGAAGGTACTATCGAAGAGATAGTCTCTGAGATGGAGAGTTTTATCAACTCTCATATATAATTATTTGCTTATAAATGCTCCTAAAGAGCATTTATAGATTAATCTTCTTCAACAAATCCAAAATCGTCATCATCACTGCCGCGTTGTGCTTCGACTATATCTTCTATAAGCTCTTTACACTCCTCTTCATCGATATCACCATTTTTAATATCTTCTAAAACATCTTCAAGGTCTGCTTTAAACTCACGAAGCTCTTCTATCTCCTCTTTTGCATCTTCACTTGCCTCTTTATTATCAGCAATCTCCTCAAATATCTCATCTAATCTATCGTTGATATCTGGAATTACGCTTTTTGTAACTAACTCTTCCAATTTTTCTGCTTGTGACATTGTGACACCTTTATATAATTTATGAAATTATACTATAATATTCCTATGAATTTTTATGCTGTAATAATTGGAACCGAAATACTCAATGGAAGACGCAACGATGCACACTTTGAATTTGTAAAAAATGAGCTTGCAAAGTATGGGCATGAGCTTTTTGCATCATTTATCATTAAAGATGATGCAACTCTTATGAAAAAAACTTTTGAGTTTGTTTTAAAAGATGAGAAGAGTGTTCTTTTCTCTTTTGGAGGTATTGGAAGTACCCCTGATGATTTGACAAGAGAGATTGCTTCTAATGTTTTTACACACTCTAAAGTTGTCACACACAAGAAGTTTTTAGCCGATATTCTCGAAAAGTTTGGTGATGATGCCTATCCAAATCGAATCCACATGGCAGACTTACCACCAAATGCAGACTTACTCTTTAACCCTATAAATAATATGTCAGGATTTACACTCTCAAATAGATACTTTTTTGTTCCTGGCTTTCCCTCCATGTCACACCCTATGATAAGTGATGCAATTAAACAAAATTTCTCAGATATAACTCCGCACTATCGTTTTACTCTCAAAGCAAAAACAAGTGAAGATAGTCTCATTACACTCATGCAAAAACTCCCTCAAAGCGTAGAGCTCTCCTCTTTACCAATGTTCATAGAGGGAAAACCATATGTAGAACTCTCTTTAAAATCAACAAATAAAGAAGAGGTTACATACTACTTTGAACTATTTATCAAAGAACTTCAAGCAAAAAATATAGAGTATCAATTAATCTAAATTCTAAATCCGCCGATTTATCACTATGGAAAATTCGATAAATCAAGGAATAATGTCATGTTAGTTTGGTTATTGGTACTTTTATTGCTATTTGCGATTATATATGTTGTTTATCGTAAAAAGATTGCTTCTCAAGAAGAAGAGCACTATGAAGATGAGCATCATTACACTTTTAAAATATAGAGAGCAAATAATAATGAAACTTAATAATCATGTCTTTAAAGGCCACAGAGCACTTCTTGGAAGTAAATATGTAACATACGGGGAGTTAGAACTTATGACAAGAGTGGATCTCTTTAAAGCTTCTTTAAATGGCTTTGACTGGGGAAATAGCTCAAAAGGCTCTACTCAATTAGCTTTTGCTATGTTAAATCAGCTCAAGGGTGAAGAGATTGCACATAAATATGCATCTATTTTTAGGGATGCTGTTGTAAAAAACTTTCAATCAAGAGATTGGGTTTATAGTGCTGTAGAACTTTTAAAATGGGTTGAACTCAACTGTGAGATAGAAAAACCAAAAAAACTCAAACCTGCAAATAGACAACTTGCAAAGAAAAAAACAAACAAACCAAAAACAAAATCAAATGTTGTAAAAGAGATATGTCAAGAGTTAAATATCACTCAAAAAAATCTTGCTGAAATATTAGAGATTCCAGAGGGTACTGTAAGTAGTTGGGCTGTAAAAAATGAGATTCCTAGACTTGGTAAAAAAGCGATAGAATTTTATATCATCAATGTTAAAAATCAAAAGATTGTCGATAGCTATAAAAGCTTTAAAGACCTTCTTGAAGCCTGCTAAGGAGTTGAGAATTTGAAACCAAAAGATGAAGTGACACGCAGTCTCTTAGTAGATAGAGAGACTTGGGATGATGCAATGAAATACTCAAGAGATAGATATAAGATGAGTTTGAGTAAGGTTATAGAGTCCCTACTCCAAGAGTGGCTTACAAAAGAGAAACGAAAGCCCCTCGACAATACAAAACAGGGTAAGTTTTTCGAATAAGGAAACAACGATGCACAAGTGGATGAAAATAGCACACGATGAAGCACTAGAAGGTATGCTCAGTGATGATGGTGGTCCTTTTGGTGCTGTCATTGTTAAGAGCGGTGAAGTAATTGCCTCTGCTCATAACAAAGTTCTACAAAGTAAAGATCCTACGGCACATGCAGAGATAAATGCCATTAGAAAAGCTTCTGCTATTTTAAACAGTTTTGATTTAAGTGAGTGTACCCTCTACACCACTTGTATGCCTTGTCCTATGTGTTTAGGCGCGATATTTTGGGCAAGAATAAAAACAGTTTATTATGGAGCTACCGAGGATGATGCAGCATTTGGTGGGTTTGATGATAAAGCTTTTTACACTATGCTAGAAGATAAAGAGCACTCTTTAAATATGCAACAAATCGACCATAAAGAGAATGCTGCACTTTTTACGCTCTGGAATAAAAAATCCAATAAAACAATGTATTAATATTGTTTAGTATTATCTTGCATAGCCAGTATTCTGAGGAGAGTTTTCATCATAATCAAGAAGTGCTAAAACTGACTTTTTATTCATCTTTCTTGCAAAATCTACGGCAGTAAACCCTTTAGAGTCTTGTGCTGTTTGATCTACTCCATAAGAGAGTAAAACCTGAGCTATCTCTACACGACCATAACACGCGGCTGCCATTAAAGCAGTAAAACCACTTCTACGGTTTGTTGCGTTTATATCTATACCCTGCTCTATTAAGTAGTTTACAACAAAAAGATTATCATAAGTGATAGCCATATCTAAAATACTCACACCCTCATCATCAAAATCAAAAACATCTGCGCCTGACTCTATTAAAAGTGTTAAAAGTTCTTCATCACATCGAGCTCTGAGTGCGCAAGCGAGTACTGATTCTCCCGTCTCATTTGTATTTTGCAGATCTGCGCCAGACTTTATATATTTTTTTATTCCGAGGTAGTCGTTATTTTTTAAAAGTTCAAGCCATTTATTCATCAGTTGTTTTTACTCTTTAATTTAATTTTTTCTTATTCGTATTAGATTGCTAAGTATATATAAATTCTTATTAGTACTTTTTATGTATAATTCGCCTAATAAATTAATTAAGCGAGAATTCAATGGAAGTTATACAAACAACTGATGCTTTTAAAGCACTTATAGAAGATATTAAAACAACTACAACAGGATATAAAGACCCTTTAGCATTTGGTATTACAAGAGTAGATTTAGGGCAGCTCAATGTAGAAAAAACTCTGCAGGCTACATACCCACTTATTAATTGGGATGAGAACTTTGGAAGTGCTGCTATTTTCATTAAAGCCTTAGTAGAACAAGGTGTAAATGTTGACTTTACTCAAAATGAACTAGTATGTGACATTAACTTAGATTTTTTAAAAAGTTGTTTAAACGCTTTTACTCCCTACTCTGATGAAGCACATGGTGATGCACATAAAAATATTCAAGTTATTTCAGCACTCTACTCTCAAATAGTTTCAAATGGTAGCTTTGAGGGTGAGTTTAAAGTATGTTTTCTTTTTGAAGATGGTGCATGTGAATCAGTAGAAGCAACTTATCTTAAACTTTATGCACTCTCTCAAGCAAAAGTTGCTCTTCGTGAGCTCAACCTAAATGGTGCTTTTGGAGCACTTCCAAATGTTGCATGGTCAAATGGTCAGCCAATTGAGCTTGATTACCTCAGAGAGTTTGAGATAGAACTAAAACTTGCAAATGAGTATCCACATATTGACTTTATAGATAAGTTCCCAAGATTTTTACAACATATCATCCCTGCAGATAACACGCGTATCTTAGATACTGCAAAAGTGCGTTTTGGTGCACAACTTGCAGCAGGAACTACAGTAATGCCAGGTGCTTCATATATCAACTTTAATGCTGGAACAACTGGTCCAGTTATGGTTGA
>JALSUU010000037.1:0-4479 GCA_027071075.1 Sulfurimonas sp.
ATCACTCACAACATAACTTAGGCTACTGGCTCTATAAGGATTATATAGGTGTTGGAGCAGGTGCTGTTGGGAAACTTGGTCTTAAACGCTATTATCCACAAACAGTTATAGAAAAGTATATTAAAGACCCAACTGCTACAAAGATAGAGCTACTGAGCGATGAGGACAAACAAATTGAAGAGATATTTTTAGGTTTTCGCTCTTGTGTTGGAGTGAAAAAAGGGCTTTTATCAACAAATGAACTCAAACAAGCAAATATCCTTATAGAAGAGAAAAAACTCCTCTTCAAAGATGATACTTTTTTCAATCCCGATTATCTTTTAGCAGATGAGATTACTCTATTTATTACATCTTAATCATTCTTTAGATAAAATCTCGAAAATATATATTTTAAAGGCTTACTATGTTTGGTATGGGTTTTACCGAGATACTTATAATAGCTGTTATTGCCATTCTTTTTTTAGGTCCAGATAAACTTCCTGGTGCAATGGTTGATATAGCAAAATTTTTTAGAAATGCAAAAAATGCCATTGGGAGTGTAAAAGATACACTTGAAGAGGAGATGCATGTCAGTGACATCAAAAAAGAGGCTCTACAATACAAGGCACAACTCGAAGATGCCTCAGCACAACTCCATAAAGTGAGCGATATCAAGGGCACTGTTTCATCAGAGATAGACTCGATTCTAAATGATGAGGATGATGCACCAAAAGCAACACCCTCTGCCCAAGAGACAGTAACCTTTAAGAAGAAGAAAAAAGAGAGTACAGAGGAAGAGCCAAAAGATGTTTGATGAATTAAGACCGCACTTAGTAGAACTCAGAAAACGACTTGCTATCTCTATTGGAAGTCTTATCGTTATGTTTTTTGTTATGTTTTACTTCCATGAACCAATTTTAAACTGGATAGTAGAACCACTCAATATGGCACTTATTGAAGTAGGGAAAAAATCTGTTCATGCTGCTGATGGAATGGTAACTACTTCTCAAGTGGGTGGTGCATTTTTTGTAGCCATAAAAGTTTCATTTTTTGCTGCAATTTTAGGTGCTATACCTGTTATACTCTCACAGATTTGGATGTTTATAGCACCAGGGCTCTATGCGAGTGAGAAAAAGATGGTTATCCCTTTTGTCGTGGGAGGGAGTGTAATGTTCCTCTCTGGAGTTCTCTTTGCCTACTATATTGTGACCCCCTTTGGATTTGATTTTCTTATCACCTTTGGTAGTTTTAAATTTACTCCTCTTATTAACATCGAAGATTATGTAGGTTTTTTTACAAAGATTATGTTTGGTTTTGGTATAGCTTTTCAACTCCCAGTATTTGCCTACTTTTTAGCACTTCTTGGACTTGTAAACGACAAACAGATGATGGCATTTTTCAAATATGCCATTGTGATTATCTTTATTGTTGCAGCACTTTTAACACCACCAGATGTGCTTACTCAACTCCTTATGGCTGGTCCACTTATTATCCTTTATGGCTTTTCTATCTTAATCGTGAAGATGGTAAATCCTGCAGAGGATGAAGAGGACGATGAAGATGAAGAGAGCGAAGAAGATTCTGATGCACTCTTAGAATCAACAAAAAAAGAGGAGTAATCTTCAGTGTTACACAATGCTGAACTCCTCACAAGTAGCTATGATTTTACTCTTCCAGAGGAGCTTATAGCTACACATCCTGCACACCCAAGAGACCATGCAAAACTGCTTGTTTATGATAGAAAAACAGACACAATTACCCATAGCTACTTTTATGAACTAGAAAACTATCTTCCAAAAGAGTGTGCCCTTATTTTTAATGATACAAAGGTTATTAAAGCAAGACTTTTTGGAAAAAAACCTAGCGGTGGAAAAATAGAGTTACTTATAAACAGAGCTTTAGATGCACACAGTATAAATGTTTACATACGCGGTAAGGTGAAAGTAAATACAGAGATACTCTTTGATGCAAATCTCAAAGCAGTAGTCCAAGAGTTACAAGATGATGGCAGTCGTATAGTCCATTTTTACGAGAATGAAAAACTCTTACGCTTTGAAGATTTACTTCCTATTATAGATAAGATAGGTCATATCCCCCTTCCCCCATACATAAATAGAGCAGATGATGCAGATGATGCAGATGAATATCAAACAGTCTTTGCCAAAGAGGAGGGAGCGGTAGCAGCCCCTACGGCTTCTTTACACTTTACAGATGAACAGCACAAACGCGTCTGTAAAAACTTCAAACATGCTTATGTTACACTGCATGTGGGAAGTGGTACTTTTAAACCTGTTGATGCAGATATTATTACCGATCATCCTATGCACTCAGAGTATTATGATATCTCTGATGCTGCAAAAGAGATTTTAGACTCTAATACTCCAATATTAAGCATAGGGACAACATCCACGCGAACTGTAGAATTTTACGATAAACATGGAAAAATACAAAAAGGCGAAGCAAATCTTTTTCTCCACCCCAACAATAAACCAAGCAGAGTAGACCATCTTCTTACGAACTTTCACCTTCCAAAATCAACCCTACTTATGCTTGTAGCATCCTTTGTTGGCTTAGAAAAAACACAGGAACTCTATGCAGAAGCTATAAAAGAGAAGTATCGTTTTTACTCGTATGGCGATGCTATGCTTATTCTTTAAGTTAAAGAGATAAGACCATTCACAACCTCTATCTCTCCGCTGAGTTCAGCTTCAAAAACTCTTGAGGGGAACTTTTTCAGTGCTGCATCATAAGTTGGATGGCTCTTACAAAACTCTAAAAATGCATCACTCTTTTTTTCAACTACATCACTCACACCAAACTCTTTTACAAAAAGATTTATATCGTAGATAGCTTTTGCTTTACCTTCTAAAAGTAATCTATTAGTAGCTTCACTCTCCCCTATTCTATGGGCAAGTACATATATCTCTTTGCCCATTTTTAAGGCATACTCAACACTTCGCATACTTCCAGAGTTCAAATCAGCATAAGTCACTACTAAAATATCACCTAAGGCTACCACTAACTCATTTCTCAGTACAAAGTTATACCTTGTAGAGGGAGAGCCTTTAGAGAACTGACTGAGAACCAAACCTTTTAATTCAACATCTTCTATAAGTTTACTATTTATCGCAGGGTATCGTTTATCTAAACCTGTTGCAGCGACAATAATAGTATTTTCACTCCCTGCCGCTTTGTGAGAGAGTGCATCAACGCCTATAGCTCCACCACTCACGATGCAGACTCCCGCTGAAGCGAGTTTATGTGCTAACTCTTGTGTTTTTTCTCTTGCATATTGATTTGGTTTTCTACTCCCAATAATAGAGATTTTTTTTCGCTCTAAAAGAGAGGTATCGCCCAAACAGTAGAGTTCTTTTGGGTACTTCTTCATACTCTCTAATTCTACTATATGAAAATTTATCTCCTCTATCATAACTACAATCTATTTATAAAGACTAAATCGACATCTTTGAGTAACTTTTTCGACTCGTAAAGTGCTTGGAGTGTATTTTTGTGTGGGTGCCCTATTGCAATTGCAGTTCCATGTTTTTTCGCAACTTCTATCGCTTGTTTAATCTGCTTTAGTACATAAGGTTTATCCATATGATGATCTAAAAAAACATCCCGCGCAACATATTTAAGTCCAAAGTTTTTTAAGACTTTTGGCGCTTTTGTTTGTGCTGTAGTTCTACTATCTATAAAGTAGATACTGTTTTTCTTGAGTGCATAGATAAGTCTATTCATAGCAGTCTCATTTGCAGTAAATTTACTCCCCGTATGATTATTTATATAGTGAACTTTTGGAAACCACTTCTTTATCTCTTTGATTCTATTTAAAACAACTTTCTGAGAATCATGGACTCTGAGTGTTTTAGGCTCTTCAGCACTCCAATTTTTAGCTTCCATTGGTAGATGCACCATATAAAACTTCTCTTTGGCTGCAAGTTTTGGGGTGTTTGGTCGTGCTTTACTTGGTGGTAAGAAAGACATTGTTAAAGGTATTCGCAGACTTTTAATCGCCTTGACCTGAGAAGCGGTTCCTACATCATCTATGATGATAGCTAACTTTGCTTTGCCTTTTACAACCTGAATCTCTTTACGCACAAATTTTGGCACCTTCGCTAAAGAACCACCATCTAGCTCATGAGATGCACTCACATAGTTTACTTTTTTTGCCTCTTTATGTAGAACTTCTTTGAGTCTTTTGTTGACACTAGTATGCTCACTTTTAACACTCTTTTCTAACTTTTTAAGGACTTTGAGTCTTTTTTGTTTTTCAACTTTTTTCTCTTGTGTAAATTCATCTTTTGCACTATCATACCCTAAGTAGTAACCTGTTAAAAATGTACTCATACTCAAAGCGACAAGCGCTAAAGCCCATGCAATATATGTAAGTAGCTTTGAAGCTTTGGGATTCGTTTTCTTTTTGTTATTGTTTTTTTTACGCATAATTCTCTATTTTTTGTAATTTAAGTTAAAACTATACCCTCTTGCATATTAAAT
>JALSUU010000037.1:4579-13691 GCA_027071075.1 Sulfurimonas sp.
TCAATACTTTTTAAGTAACTTTTCTGTATAATTCCAATTCCTTTCTCTTTGTAATGTCAATTGTTGGCACTATATATAATCCGAGGGGGAAACAAAAAAGCCGTAATGGCTATACCAAGAGGAGATCATACTATATGAGAAACTACGAAAACTTAGTAATCGTAAAACCTACATTAACAGCAGAAGAAATTCAAGCTAGCGTTAAAGAAATCGAAGAAATTATTACTTCTAACGGTGGTGAAATCCAAGCTACTAGCCCAATGGGAATGAGAAAATTAGCATACCCAATTGAAAAAAATGAGCGTGGTTATTACCATGTTATCTATTCATCAATTGCTCCATCAGCAATTTCTGAAATCGAAAGACGCTTCCGTATTAACGAAGACTTACTTCGTTTTGTAACTATTAAATACGATACAAATCGTGAAAAAGCTGCATTTAACGGTATGGTTGAAAAAGCAAAAAAAGATGCAAGTGCTCCAGCAAAAGTTGAAACACCAGCGACTGAAGAAGCACCGGTAGCAGAAGCTCCAGCGACTGAAACACCAGCAGTAGAGACAGCAGCTCCAGCAGCTGAGTAGTACTCTTAGACTTAAGACATTTTAAGGAAAACTTATGTTCAATAAAATTATATTAGTTGGTAACTTAACACGCGATATCGAACTCAGATACTCTCAGGCAGGTATGGGAATAGCATCTACTGCTATCGCTACTAGTCATAAATTCACTCAAAATGGTGAAAAAAAAGAAGAAGTATGTTTTGTAGATATCACATTTTTCGGAAGAAGTGCTGAAGTTGCTAACCAATATCTTCGTAAAGGTAGTAAAATACTTGTTGAAGGGAGATTAAAACTTGATTCATGGGTTGACCAAAATGGGCAAAAAAGATCTAAGCACTCTGTAATAGTAGCTACAATGCAAATGCTTGATTCAAAAGGAGAAAATGGTGGAGGTAATTATACTCCTCCTTCAAACACTCCTATGGATAACAGTAACCAAGGTGGTTATAATGGCGCACAAAATGGTGCTGGACAAAGTTACTCTGCACCAACTCAGGGGCAAGGTCAATCTTATCAAGCACCTCAGCAGCAGCAACAGCCCTCTTATGGAGGACAAGCGCAGCAGCAGTCGCAACAACCTAGTTACAACAACCAACAAGCACAAGCTCAAAGTCGTCAAATGCCTAGTGCAGCAGATGTTCCTGTGATAGACATTGATGAAGATGAAATTCCATTTTAGAAAATAGATAATAAAGGTAATAACATGGCAGAAAAAAGAAAATATAAAAAAAGATATTGTAAATATTGTGAAGCAAAAGTAGACTTCATGGATTATAAAGATGCAGGAGCACTTCGTTTCTCTCTTTCAGAAAGATATAAAATCATGCCACGCCGTTTAACAGGTAACTGTAAGCGTCACCAAGACATGATTTCAATCGTTATCAAAAGAGCTCGTGCAGCTGCACTAGTTCCATATACTGTAACTCGTAAACAAGTTGTAGTAGCTCCATTCGAAAACCTTAAATAGGTCTTCTTAGCCCCTTTTATGGGGCTTTTTTTTAATACCCCTCACTCTTTTTAGCACTTTCTAAAACATTTAAATCTAAGTTATACAAGTTAGGAATATTTTTTGCTTAAATACTAAGAAAAAAGTAAATAAATGAAACACATACTCCTTATACTATTTCTATTACTCTCTTCTCTTTATGCTCAAAAATCAGAGTACTCCATTATCATCGATAAACCGTTTAATGCTGCCCTATTAGATGTAACAGAGGATTATGATAGAACTATTTCTGCTGTGGGATTTTCTAAAGAGTATAAAAAAAGTAGTTCTTCTGCACGCACTTTTTATGATGCCTTTGATTATTTAGCTGCGCACAATTCAAATAGTTTTGGTGCACAGATGCAGTTTGTAAAAACAGATAATAAAGCAGAGATTGTACTCTCAAAAATAGCGAAACTGCCAAAGTTTAATAAAGCCGTTGCTCTTGTAAAAACTCCTGCAAATGGTTACTTCGTAGGTGGCTATACGCTTGATGGTTCCCTGCTCGTTTTAAAACTTGATGCAAGGGCAAACTTACTCTCTTCAAAACTCTTTGGTACAAAAAACTATGACAGAATGAATAATCTTGTACTGCTCAGTGATGGAGGTGTTTTAGCAGTTGGTTCTTCTGCTACATCTCGTGATACAAGTGATGATATGTTCAGATCAGGACTAGGAAATAATGACATCTTTTTAACGCGTTTTTCAAAAAATGGACATATTGTTTGGAGTAAAAAGTACGGTACCATGTATGATGATAGAGGTATTGATGCAGTAGAAGCGAGGGATGGTTCAATCTTAGTTATAGGAAGCACCTCTTATAATAAAAATCGTGATGTAAGTATAATGCGCATCACAGAAAATGGAAATAAAATCTGGCTTAAGCATTACAAAGACAAAATAAATGGAGACAATATTGTAGTACCCCAAAAAATCATACGCCTTAAAGATGGTAACTTTGTTATAGCACTTCTACAGTATAACCAAATGAGAAAAGAGCATATTAGGTTTGTGAAGTTTGATCTGTACCAAAATATACTGATAGATAAAGAGATATTTACAACTTATCCTAGTGGCATTAAAGATATAAAAGAGTTTTCTAATGGCAACTTCATAGCAGTTGGATATGTCAAAGATGCTTACAACACAGATGCTTTAGCGATGGTTCTTGACTCAAATCTTGAGTTATTAACACAGGAGCATTATGGTGGAGAAAATTATGATGTTTTTAATGCTGCAAAAATCCTACATAACTCCCAAGTTGCAGTAGTAGGAATTCATACAAGTGCTTCATCTCAAGAGACAAATATGTGGATAGTAAAACTTGAAGATAATGCATCAATCGTACAACTTCCGACAACACAATCATCACTTTATCAGCAACTATGTGATTTATTTAAAATAGAAATTGATAAAAAACAGATTAGCATCACTAAAGATTTAGATATAAATTTTATAGACGATGCACTCCTTTTTAAAGCTGGAGCGTATATACTCACTCAAAAACAAAAACTGTTTTTAGAGAAGTTTTCAAAAAAACTCATTCCATTTTTACATACGCATAAAAAACAAATAGCAACTATAGAGATAAATGGACACACCTCAAGGGAGTGGAAAAATAGTAGTTTTGCTAAAGGATATCTCAATAATGAAAAACTTTCACTCAATCGCTCTTATGAGACAATCGCTGAGATATTTAACACACAAACTACAGAGTTACAAAAATGGCTCACCGATGTTTTAAAAGGGAGTGGGTATAGCTACTCAAAACCTATAAAACAGCACAATCATGAGGAGTCTATTCACTCACGAAGAGTAAATATTTCCATTATACTAATGAAGTGATGGGGGAGTTGGTGGTTGTAAAGATGCATCATCTACTTTTGGTTGTAAAGAAGATGTATCACTCACTGTTGCAACATTCGTAAGACCCTTTACCTCTGCCTTGTCCTCACATCCAAAACTAAACAGTATAATTAACGCTATAAAAATATACTTCATATTACTCTCCTTGTGATTTAATTGGAGTACTTAAAACAGATGCACCATTAAAAATAGCTCCATAAGTTGTATTATTTAAATCAAAAATAAGACCTCTTCTATCATTGCCCCAGTAATATCCATCATTTGTTTCGCTTATAGTATCTAAGGGAACTATCGCCATATCTTTGACTTGATAAACTCCAAAACTGCTCTGTACACTGCTATAAGAGGAGTCTGGATACTCCATATAAGGAAAACCAAATATATTATCACTTGTTCTGTACGCTAAGGCTTTATGGTTGTACTCTGCACTACTATATGAATGTGCACCTCCTATTTCTACCTTATCAACAAGTGCAGGATTTGAAAAATCTGTAATATCAAAAAGTTGTAGGATTAAAGAAGTCACCTCTCCTTTTTCATCTGCATCTCTTCCTATACTTAAGACTCTGTTTTCATCTACTATATGCAGATACCTTGAAAAACCAGAGATAAAAAGTTCTCCTACTTTTTTAGGATTGAGAGGATCACTCAAATCAAGTGTATAAAAAGGATCCGTTTGTTTAAAGGTAACGACAAACCCTCGATCACCCATAAATCTAACTGCTTTAATCAATTCCCCTTTTTTACCAAGTCCTGAGAGTGTCGCTTGGGTTTGTAATTTCTTATCACTCTCTTTAAGAATAGATATAGAATTATTTGTATCGTTATCTCCCCAAGAAAAACCTGATGAAGTAGCCACTCTTAGATACTCATCTTTTTCACTCATACTAAACTGATTGAGTAGACGACCATCAACAGAACCTTTAGCCTTGTATGAAAGAGTATCACCTATTCCAAACTTATAAATCATCTGCTGCTCTTGATAATCTATATAGTTATAATAAAGTGGATACTCACTCGTTACTAAATAAAATGCTGTAGTAGATGCATAGTATGTAGAGGAGTTTCCTACATACGAGATACTCTCACGGTAAAGTGCATCGGCTATATCAAAACTACTAATGCTAGTAAGAGAAACACTCTGATTAAGTTTTACAGGTGCATAGAGTTTAGATGGAGTAACTAAAGCTTTTGTTTCACCTGAAGTAGTTATTTTAGGAATTAAATCCTTACTGATAACTGTTGGATTATCATAGTCATATTTCCAAGCACCCTTGCTATCATAATTATACTGATAGCATTGGTTTTTTTCATACAATTCATACTCTTTACCATATTCACATGAATCACTATTTTGAACTGCATGTAGTTCAGACTTTGGAGAGTCAACTGTTTCATAAACTACATTAGTAGCGCCAGAACTTCCTGAGCATGATGCATATATTTCATTTATATCTATACTACTACAGAGAGTATCTGCATATATTTTTGGATAATCATACTCTACACTCGGTGAAAATGAGCTTACAACAAAGAGTTTTTTATCTACTAAACGACTCTCTCTATAGTTTCCATCAATAGTAGAAGAGTTCAAGAGTTTAATATTTTTCACATCTGAAACATCATAAATATCTACATAAAATAATTGCTTATACTCATAGTTGGGAGCTATAGCACTTTTTACTGCTGTTGGTTTTCCATCATAGAGATAATAATTGTAGTTCTTGTTTGCTATGATGATTAAACGATTTGATTGTAAGTACATAGCTGAAACAGTTCTATCTTTTGTTGCAATAGTATTTATTGCTGTGTAGTTTTTATCTGCGATGTTTTCAAATGAGGTGATAAAAATTTCTGATTTACTATTATCAACACTATAGATATAAACACCATCATTTTTTAATATATCAGACTCATCAACTCCTAACTCCTGAAGATTTGTTGTAGTAGTATCTACACTTTTTGTTGCACTACTAGTACCTTCACCTATAAGATCATTTGCAGTAGTGGGAACAACTGCATCTAAAGCGTATACAAGATTATCATAGCCATATCTATATTGATTTGCTTGTAACATCCCTTGAATATATTGTGTCATCTCTTCTTGTGAATTAAAATTTTGTAAGTTAGAGAGTGCTTCTCTCATGCTAATCTCCACATCAACTTCACTCTTAACCCATAGCCCATCACTATCTTTGATATCATTTATAGTTGGAAAACCAAGTGCATCATCATTAACACTCCAACCACCATTTTGTGTATATCTCCACACAAGTGCATCTCCAAAAAAAGTATCCGATACTACTGCTCTTTGCGGTAAAGAGATTAAGTTCCAGCCTTTTTTTAAAAAAATTGTATCATTTTTTACACTTGTAGCATGAGTTCCTTTGTCATTCATACTCCAATCATCAACACTCAGTATCCAAAAAGCCTGCCAAGGAGAGATAGTCTCAAGTTTAGAGATATTATTATCAAGCAATTTTTGAGAGATATTTGCATCGGAAGAGTATGCTTGCCAATCCTGAGTAGTAGCATTAAAACCCCATATAATTTCAACATTAGGGTTATCAAAAATACTCATATCTTTAAGAGTATTTGGTAGACTTACAAGAGACCAACCCTTTGTAAAAGCTATACCGTTTGATGCAAAAAGTATTACAGATGTGAGCAGTAAAGTGAAAAATATTTTCATGAGAAATCCTTTAGGTCGTGCTAAAGTATAACGCAAATATCTTGTAAAATAAATAAAAGTGATTTTTTAAAAGAGGAAAGAAGTTATAGAGAGTAAAACTCTCTATAATATTAGTTATGGATTAACCACAAGATGGTACTTCACCATCAGATGCATATTTCCAAACGAAATCGTATAAATTGTTAATATCTTTTGCTTTCATTTTGTTGATTTTCTTCACACCGTGTGGACAGATTGTTTTCCACTCATCTTGAAGCTTCCCAGAGTCTTTGATAGAAGCCCAACCTTTACGATCATGTTTCGTTGCGAAAACTGCACCATTTTTAAGACCATCTTTTTTACAAACTTTTAGTTTTTTAAGATAGAACTTTTGACCATGCTTTGCATCAGCCATTGCACTTGTAGTGAAAACTGATCCAGCTACCATTGCAGCGAGTAATAATGAAGTTGTTTTTTTCATTTGATTTCCTTATGTTTTATTTAGAACTGCCGTTATGCTACTACTTATTACATAAATAGTAGTTTAATTTTAGAAATTGATTCAAAATATTTCCAATAAAGGTTTCTAAATTACCCCTCTCTATTTCGAGAAGATTCACGAAAGCCTAAACGAGTTTTATCTTGTTTGAGCTTTTTGTAGAGTTTAAATTTTGCTTTTTCTAAGGCTGCATCATCATAAGAAAATTCCTTTTTTAGTACATCATCACCTACATTTGCTGTATCCATTGCAAAAAGTTTTAACTCTTTTTTTGTAAGTTTTGCCTTCAGTGCACTGTATAACTCTTTATCTTCTACAAGTAAATCTATCTCATCTATCATACAAAACTCAGCTATATAAGTTCTAAAACTATTTTCTTTGTGGTATTGTCTCCATACTGTATTATCTAACATTATTATATTTTCTCCAATATTTGAGTCAAATCTTTCTCTTTAATGATTATATTTGCCTCTTTTTCTAAAATCTCTCTAGCACAAAATGCCACGCGTGTTCCTGCATGAGCAAACATACTCAAGTCGTTTGCTCCATCCCCACATACAAGAGTTTCCTCTTCACTCACTCCTAGAATATTTTGTAATCTTCTCAGCATATCTCCCTTTGAGAAGTTAAACATCATGTCACCACCGACTAAACCTGTCAGTTTTCCATCTTTATGATGCAGAGCATTTGAAAAGTCTGCATCGTAGCCAAGAATATCTTTTGCATAAGAAGTAGCCGTTCTAAAACCACCACTAAAACAGACTACTTTGATGCCTCTGCTCTTGAGTGCAGCTATAGTCTCTTTTGCACCTTTCATATAGGGAAGGTTTTGAGATATTTTTTCAACTACTGAGTAATCAAGACCTTTTAATAAGCCTACTCTTTGCTGGAGTGACTCAAAAAAATCAAGTCTACCACTCATAGCCTCTTCTGTAATACGGGCTACTTCTTCACCAATTCCTAACTCTTCAGCAAAAAAATCAATCGTCTCACCATCCATAAGTGTCGAATCGAAGTCAAATACAGCTAGTTTTAAACTCATACTTACTCTCTTTTGTTATAATTGCGACATTATAACTAAAGAGGACTTTTATTTGTTTGATACTTTAATAGAAAAACTTAATAATAGCACATATATTACCCTTGAGACGACTCCGGGGCACTCTCCTGTTTTTCTTCCAACCATAGAAAAGATAGCAGAGTTAGAACTAGACAAATATGTAGATGGATTCTCAACAACCGACAATCCACTCGCAAAGCTAAAATACAATGCACTTTTTGCAGCAAAAATGTTGCAAGATAGATTTCATAAACCAGTCATTGCAACAATGGCTATGCGAGATAGAAACAAGATAGCACTCCAGTCAGATCTGCTTGGAGCAAACGAAGCAGATGTTCGTGCCATTTTAGCACTTACTGGCGACCCTGCTACTATGAGTGACCAACCCCATACAAAAGGTGTTTTTGAGGGTGATAGCACTCTCCTTCTTGACATCATCTCCGCTTTTAACTCTGGAATGAACTATGCAGGGAAACCCTTAGCACAAGAGCCTAAACACATTTCACCCTTTGCAGTGGTAAACTCCTACGCGAAGAATCCTAAAACACTCCAAAAAAAGATTCAAAAAAAGATAAAACATGGAGCTATTGGTATCATCACGCAACCTGTTTATGATGTAGAAAATGCCAAACTGCTTTTAGAGTTAAAAGAGAATGCCAACCGAGAGTGTTGTCCTGATAAGAAAAAAGGAGAGATTATCTTTGGTATCTTTCCTATCACAAAACTCAGAACAGCACAGTTTCTCTCCGCACATGTTCCAGGCATAAATGTTCCAGATATCTGGATAGAAAAACTCAGAGTTGCACATGAAAGAGGTGCTGAGGAAGAGTATAAGATAGGGTTTGAGTTGAGTAAAAAGCTCTTTGAAGATTTAAAAGAACTCCATCCAAAAATTCACCTCATGACTGCGAACCAGTTTCAAGTAGCAAAAGATATACTAATATAATTATAAAAGGGAAAAAATGATTGATTTAAAACTATTACAAAAAGATTTTGAGAGCGTAAGTGCAAAACTTATGAGAAAGGGTGTTGATGCAGCACTTTTAGAGAAGCTAAAAACAAAATTTGAAGAGTTAAAAGTAGCAAAAGTAGAGTTTGAAACACTCCAAGCCGCACAAAATGCAATGAGTAAAGAGTTTGGTGTTTATAAGCGTGAGGGGAAAGATATCTCAGAACTCAAAGCAAAGGTTGATGCAAATAAACTCCTTATCAATGATGCAGTAGAAATACAAAGAACAAAACAAGAAGAGCTTGAGAGTATGGCTATGGCTATTCCAAATATACCTGATGATAGTGTTCCTGATGGGAAAGATGAAGAGGATAACATAGAGCTAAAAAAAGTCCTTACTCCTCGTGAGTTTGATTTTACTCCTAAAGAGCACTGGGAGTTAGCAGAACAAAATGGTTGGATAGACTTTGAGCGTGGTGTAAAACTTGCTACTTCACGATTTTCTGTAAGTTTTGGAATGGG
>JALSUU010000038.1 GCA_027071075.1 Sulfurimonas sp.
AGTATTTTAAGCATTTATGTTTTTATTGTTATGGGTTATCTCTCTAAAATGAGTTTTAAAGAGCAAATAGATGATAAAACCATAACTCTTTTAAATGTCTACTTTTTACAAGTTTTTCTTACATTTTGGGGTCTACTTCTTCACCCTGTAGATATCACCCTCCTCTATGCTCCTAGTATCTATCTACTCATAGTTATCATAGCACTCATCATCTCAGCACTCTTTGCAGCAAAACTCTTTAGAGAGAAAAAAGAGTACTCCATCGCTATGGTTGCAGCTATCATAGGAAATACAGGGAACCTTGGAATTCCTCTCAATATTGCCATCTTTGGAGAGGCTTCCATCCCCTACACTACAGTTGTAAATTTAGTCAATGTTTTTGTAGTTTATACTATCGGTGTTTACTTCTACTCTCGGGGAACATCTGATGCAAGAACATCCCTTCTAAATATTATAAAACTTCCTATTCTTTGGGCTGCAATACTAGCGATATTTTTGAGTGCCAATCACTATGAACCCTCAAAAGAGATTATGAAAATGCTTATGATGGGAGCCTATGCATCTATGACTATGCAACTCTTCTTATTTGGCATTTATCTTTATGGAACAAAGATAAAAGAGGTGAACAAAAAACTTATCGCATGGGTGATGCTATTTAAGTTTCTTCTACTCCCCTCTCTCGCTTTTTTTGTATTATCCTCCATTGAACTCGATAAGATGATAAAAGGAGTTATCTTTGTAGAACTAATGATGCCCTTAGCTGTAGCAAATGTAAACCTAGCATCATTGTATGAGTGTAAACCAAAAGTTGTAACTGCCCTTGTCTTTCTCTCTTCACTTCTTTTTTTAGGTGTTATTTTTATAGGAGTAGAAATATTAAAATATTTGTAAGCTACGCGAGTCGTAAATTACGCATAAAATTTCCAGCGATAATAGTACTTCTCTCTTTAAATTGATTTGCTATTTGAGGGACATAAACAGTGTCTAAGGTTTGGGCGAAAAGTTCTAACCATCTACTAAAAGCTTCTCGTGAGAGATTTTTTATATCGGCATGTGGCGCAAAAGGATTTCCTTTGTATGCAAAATCGCCTAAGGCTATAGAAGCCCAAAAGTTTGTCAGAAGTTCAAGGTGGGGAATCCATTTCTCATTTTTCATATCATCACCTAACTTCTCTATGAAAAAAGGTCCTACTATCTCATCTCTTAAAACTTTTGTATAAAAAAGATGTACCATTTGTCTTAAATTTTCTTTTGTTACTTCATTTGCTTGTTGCATCTATCGAACTCTTTTTTTAACATCTAAAAGAATCTCTTTTGCATTTTTTCCACTTGTATCAACACCACCATAAAGATAAAAACTTTTCATCTCCATACCACAAAAGTGAACAATCTGCTCTTTTATTGTATTTTTCAGTCTTCTACTTGCACCCGTTAGCATATAAAAAAGTTTTGGAGCACCCGTCGTTGTAAAAACTTTGACACTCTTACCTTTTAGTAATCCTTTTGGTCTTGAATTTTCATATGTAAATGCAAAACCTTTTGAGAAGTTCCAATCAATAAAATTTTTCAAAATAGCTGGCATACCACCCCACCAAAAAGGAAAAAAGAAGATCAACTCATCTGCCTTCTCTATCTTTGCTTGAAAGAAACGCATCTCCTCTGTTACTTCTAGAGCATTTGCATCTTCATAAGTAAAAAATGGCTGTTGCATCTTAGAGTGGTAAAGATCTATAGTCTCTACTCTACTTCCATCCTTTACAGCCTCTGCTATATAGCTAGTTGCCATAGCATTTGTAAGACTCTCTCTTTTTGGGTGTGCAATAATTACAAGTATATTTTTCATATTTTTTACTTGATTTTTTCTATAATGCTTTCAACTGTAAAACCAAATTTCTTAAAGAGTTGTGCAGCGGGAGCTGATGCACCAAAGGTATCCATAGCGATTACAGTCTCTGCTAATCTGTACCACTCTAAACCACGAGCTGCTTCAATAGCTACAGTTTTTGTACCCTCTATGATGATAGAATCTAAGTAAGATTTCTCTTGCTCTATAAAAAGGTCATAACATGGAACAGATACAACATTAACTGGAACATCCATACTATTTAACTTCTCTTTCACATTGAGTGCAAGTTCTACTTCACTACCACTTGCCATAAGTGTAATCACAGCATTTTCATCTGATGCGAGTAGATACCCACCTCTACTTGCATCACCCACTACTGGAGTTGGTAAGACTGCTAAACCTTGACGAGAACATACAAAAGCTGATGGAGATTTTTTCATCTCTAAGGCTGTCTGCCAAGCTACAACATTTTCAGCACCATCTGCTGGACGCCAAACATAGAAGTTTGGTAGTGCACGGAACTGAGAAAGGTGCTCTATTGGTTGGTGTGTTGGACCATCTTCACCTACACCTATACTATCGTGTGTCCAAACATAAAAGTTTTGTATTCCCGTAAGTGCCGCTATTCTCGCTGCTGGTTTTAAGTAGTCTGAAAAGACAAAAAATGTAGCACTAAATGGTAAAAGTGGACCATACAGAGCCATAGCATTTACAATAGAAGCCATAGCATGCTCACGGATACCAAAGTAGATATTTCTTCCCTTTGGAAAAACGCCCATATCATTTAAGTTTGTCTTGTTTGATGGACTTAAATCTGCACTCCCTCCTATAAAACTAGGAATACCTCTAGCAATAGCATTCATAATTTTTCCATTTGTATTACGCGTTGCATCCGCTTTTTCAAATGTTGGATACTCAATACGAGAAAAATCAGGATTTTCTAGTGCAGATAAAGCCTCATTTTGCTCCATAAGTGGCATAGTCTTTTGTGAGTGAATCCACTCTCTCTCAAGTAGATCACCCTCTTCAATAGCACATCTAAATCTTGCCATTACATCTTCAGGTACAAAGAACTTCTTCTCAGGATCAAATCCAGCTGATTTTTTCGCCTCAGCAATTACATCTTCACCTAAAGGAGCACCATGTGCATGGTGTGAACCCTCTAGTTTTCCTGCACCTTTAGCAATGATTGTATGCGCTATAATAATAACTGGCTTATCACTTGCTTTGGCTTGAGTCATAGCTGCATCAATCTCCCCATAATCATGCCCATCACACTCTAAAACTTCCCAAGCTTGTGCTTCAAAACGCTTGCGAATATCTTCAGAAATAGAGAGGTCAGTACTCCCCTCAATCGTGATACGGTTAGAATCATATATAACTACTAAGTTATCAAGTCTGTTATGCCCCGCGATTGATGCAGCCTCATATGAGATACCCTCTTCTAAATCTCCATCTCCACAAAGACAATACACATTATGATCTATAAGTGCAGCAGTCTCTGAATTTACTTGTGCGCCTACAAACTTACTTGCCATAGAAAAACCAACTGCATTGGCTACCCCTTGACCAAGTGGTCCAGTTGTAATCTCAATCCCTGCAGTATGTCCATACTCAGGATGCCCTGGAGTTTTTGAATCTAACTGACGGAAGTTTTTAAGGTCTTCTAACTCTAAACCATATCCCCAAAGATAATAGAGTGAATAGATAAGTCCTGTTGCATGTCCTCCAGAAAATACTAATCTATCACGGTTTAACCATGAAGGGTTTTTTGGGTTATGGTTTAAGTGTTCACTTAAAACTACTGCAATATCAGCCAGTCCCATTGGTGCACCCGGATGTCCTGAGTTTGCCTTTTGCACCATATCTGCTGCTAAAAATCTTATACTATCTGCCATCTTTTGACGCATTTGATTATTTGACATTTAATTCCCTTTGTGTCGATTAATATATTTTCTTAGTAACGAGGACAACTCACTCTGTAAGCTCTCGTCGAAACTAAGTATCTCTTGTGTTAACTCATCTGCAAGGGTGTTTGCCTGAGCCATACTCTCTTCTAGTCCTAAAATAGTTACAAAACTATTTTTATCTTCATCATTGTTTGTTAACTTTCCCGCCTCTTGGCTTGATTGGGTAACATCCAAAATATCATCTTGTATCTGAAAAAGCAGACCTAACTTTATACCAAACTCATAAAGTGTTTCAGCCACATCCTCTTTACCTACAATAATAGCACCCATTTTCATCGAAGCTGCTATTAGTTTTGCTGTTTTGTTTGTGTGTAAAAAACGAATATCTTCCACTTTGAGTGGTTGATTTTCAAAGTAGCAATCTATCGCTTGTCCTAAAACCATACCATTGAGCCCACCATTTGTCGCAAGTTCTCGTATGAGTTTTACCCGCGTTGCATCAGAAAAAGGAGCATTACTGAGAACTTCAAATGAGTAAGTGTTGAGTGCATCACCTACCAAAATAGCAGTCACCTCATCATAACTCATATGCAGAGTAGGCTTTCCACGACGCAGAGGCGAGTCATCCATAGCTGGCAAATCATCATGAATGAGAGAGTAAGTATGAAGTAACTCTATAGCATAGGCTGCATGTCTTGCAGAGCCAAGCATAAGGGGATTGTAAGCTTTCACAACACCAAGAAGAAGTGCAGGACGGAAGCGTTTTCCACCTGCGATGAGCATATTTTGAAGAGCACTCTCATATGTTGGATGAATGCTCTTGGATGTTGGTAAGTTATCTAATAAAAATTGCTCAAAGTTTTGCATATGGAATTTTAGTCTCTTTCTACTTAATCTTTACAAAAAACTGGAAATTTTTTCGTTCAAAAAGAAGGAGTGAAAAATCTTTAAAATTTTCTATGTACTTTTGTAACTCTCTCTCATTTTTTACTGCTACTTTGTTAACGCCAAGGAGTTTATCTCCTACTTTCAGTCCAAATTTTTTGTAAAATTGATTGAGTTTGATGATATGAAGTGATCTGTCAAAATAGATACCTCTTTCTTCTAAAAAAGTATCACTCATAAAACCACCACCATATCGTTTGCTAGCCTTGACATGTAAAGTAATTTTTTTCTTCCCTCTTTTAATCATCACGCTATGTTTTGAACCAATCTTACTAAAAAGAATCTTACGCATAAAAACAGAGGCAGCATGTACTTTTTTTCCATCTAAAGATATGATACAATCCTCTTTTTGAAAAGGGTTATTTTTGAGATAAGGATTTATTGCACGAACTATCACATAACCTGCATCATTCTTGACACGAATACCAATATCGGCATAAGTAACTGCTGATGCACTTAAAAATCTTTGTATATACTCTTTTTGAATTACTCCTCTTGGTGTCACAATCCCCTCTAAAGAGCAACAACTACTTGTAATTAACGCAGGAGTTTTTAACTTTTCACTATAATGAGCAAAGAGATTCAAACCTACTTGATTCTTAAGAATTTTACCCTCTTTTGCGCGCTTATTATTGACCATAGCTGTACCTAATTGCAAACGCATATTTACATCATAAGGGTATGCAAACTTTTTTCTATCTTCAACTAAGTAAAGAGACAAAAAAGGATCATATTTTAGAATTTTTGCGTTTGGTTGCTGATTAGAGTAGATAAGGAGTTTGTGGTTTTTTACAGGAATAAGGAGTGAACTATTTTGAATAACTTTAGCATCATTTATCTTTTGTACACAAGAGGTGTAACCACCCTGACAAGCAAAAAGATTTAAAAAAAGAAGTGAAAGCAGTGCAAAGAGGCGAAACACCTACTTTGCTCCACCAAAAGGGTTGCCCATAGAGCCGAGCATTCCCATTGCACTTTGTTGTTGGTTTGTTTGTACCATTTTGTTTGCATCATTGATAGCACCAATGAGTAAAATCTGAAGCATATCTTTGTCGCTAAGTGTACTCTCATCAATAACTAAGTCTATGACTTCGCCATTTCCATTCACACTTAGCTCAACAAGTCCCCCTCCAGCTTTTACACTGTAAGTTTTACTTGCAAGATCTGCTTTTAACTTCTCAGCATTTGCCTGCATACCTTCAAGCATTTTACCCATTTCGCCCATGTCAAACATTAGATACTCTCTGCTATAGTTTCGATGTTATTGTCATCATCTAAGATAACAACTTTTGGCTCATAACTCTCAAGCTCTTTTTCATCATATGTTGCATAGGCTACAATGATTACTTTATCACCTGGGTGTACTTTACGAGCTGCTGCACCATTGAGGCAGATATCGCGTTTACCGCGTTCTCCCAAAATGATATAAGTCGTAAATCTTTCACCATTATTTACATTAAGTATTTCAACTTTTTGTCCAACTCTCATCTTAGCAGCTTCTAAAAGCTCCTCATCTATTGTAATTGAGCCAACATAGTTTAAGTTTGCATCAGTAACAGTAGCACGATGAATTTTGCTGTACAACATATCAATTAACATAACTTTTCCTATCTACCCATCTGCTTTTTCATATCAGCTGGGCTGATTGCTGTGTCCCACATCTCTTGATCAATTACATACTCTTCAACTACACTGCCACCGATAATATGCTCAGTGATAATTCTATCGATTTTCTCTTTTGTAAGACCTGCGTACATTGTGTGACCTGGCTCAACAAGCATAATCGGACCAGCAGAACATCTGTTCATACAAGAAGTACGGATAGGTTGAACAGTCCCCATAATTCCCTCTTTCATGATAGCTTGCGCTAGGTGTTGAAAAAGATCTTGCGTTTGTGGTGTTACACATGACGGCTTTGGCATTCCTGGAGGAGCGGACTGCTCACATTTCATAATATAAAAGGCTGGTTGAGGGATTCCCATAAATAGCTTCCTTTGTTTTTTTGCAATTATAGCAAAATTCTCACTCTTTAGTCTAAGAAGCAAAAATAAGTTTACTTTTTTAAGTTTATTAGTCACTATTTAGCTATAATTTCAGTAAAAAATTAAGAGGATAATTCAAAACTTGAAAACATTCATACTACTTCTTATCTTTATGTCATCACTTTTTGCAGAAGCAAAAGTTTATCTAGGTACTTACTATGCTCTTTATAATGAATCATTTAATGAGGTAGATGCAAGTAGTTCATCTGACTTAGTTGCGCTAAAAATAGGGTATGGAGATATTAAAGCCTATGCCGTTGAGTTTTCCCTTGAATATGCACAGAACAAAGCAAAAATTTTCTCAAGCACTCCTGCAAGTGATAGTGATGGAAATAAATTTGGATTTAATATCTCTTTATTAAAAGCATTTGATTTTACCTATGTTTATCCCTATGTAAAAGCTGGATTTGGTACAGGTTATTTAAATATTCAAAGGTCACTTCAAGATAGTTTGACTTATGGATCATTTCAAGGTACTTTAGGAACATATATTCCTATTAATGATATCTTTGATGCAGAAGTAGCCTATGAAATTCGTCATAGCTCTTACCAATCAGTAAATCAAATCGTCACAAAACCAAGTTACTCTTCGGTATCAAATATCGTTTACTTTGGTCTCAACTTCAGATATTAGGATAGAAATGAAATTTTACAAAAACTTACCATCACTTCTTTTACTCAGCTTTTTAATTTCATGTGGAGATAATACTACAACTTCACCTATTAAAGATATCACAAGTATAGCTATTAACGAGAGTAATATTTCTGTTTATGCAACGGGGTCTAAAGTTTTAACTTCTACAGTTTACTATAATGATGGTTCAACAAAGAATGGTTCAGCAGATATGGTTTGGGATAATAATGGCAGTTCTGTCATTGGCACAACAACTGCTTTAATTTATCCAGTAATGAATGGTGGTGATGCCAATGTTACTATTGACTATTCCTCAAAATTTGGAGATAGCAAACTAGTGCATGTTAAAAAGCTCATCTCCATAAACTATTCGGATCTCAATATTAGTGATATCGGAACTCCACAAGTCATCTACTTTAATGGTAATTTTGAAAACAATGAAACTAATGTTACCATGCAAAGAAATCTTACATGGAGTGTAGACTCTAATGCGACTATCAATGAAGTGAATGCAAGCCAACTCACCCTAACAGTTGATTATAATGTCACTTCAATTAAACTTACAACAACTCTTTTTGAATATACTGAGAATAGCATCTCATTTGAACATATTTTTTATTAACATTGTTATAAGTTTCAAAACAAAAAGGGTCTTATTTTAAAGGTTTAAAAGTTCTCGCACTATATCTCTATCATCAAAAACAAACTTTTGATTATAGATGATTTGATGTGCTTCATCACCCTTTCCTAATATTACAACAACTTCTTCATCCTCTTGAGAGTCAAGTGCTAGTTCTATCGCTTTTCTACGGTTAAGTTCTATGATGACATCACTTCTATCCTCTATACCAGAGAGTATATCATTTACAATAGCCTCTGGATCTTCGTTTCTTGGATTATCACTTGTTATAAAAACTTTTTTTGCTAAACTAGCCGCAACTCTACCCATAAGAGGTCGTTTAAGTTTATCTCTATCTCCACCTGCACCAAAAACGACAAGTAGTTCTTTCTCTTTAAGAGCATTGAGTACTTGTTGCATACCATCGGGAGTATGTGCAAAGTCTACAATGACATTGGGAGCTTGACATACCTGCTCCATTCTCCCACTGACACCTGCAAAGTTGTCTACAACATCTGCCACCTCTTCAAGCGTTTTCTCAGTGAGAAGATGTACAGCCGAAATAGCTGCCATAAGGTTATAAAGATTAAAAAATCCATGTAAAGATGCAGTAAAGGGAACAATCTCTTGAAAGTGTTGGATGATTCCACTACTGCCCTCATTTAAAGAGTAAGCCATAAGTCTATAAGTTGCAGGATTTTCTATACCATATGTATAGGCATTTTTAAAGTTAAACTTTGCTCTCTCTTCATCTTTATTTATAAGTTTTTTACACTCATCAGCAAAAAAAGAGTTTTTTACATAGATATAGTCTTCTATAGTTTTATGATAGTCTAAATGATCTTGGGTTATATTTGTAAGTATTTTAAGTGCAAAGTTCAAACCTTCTACTCTTTTTTGGACGATTGCATGTGAGCTTACTTCCATGATAAAGTATTCACATCCAGCTTCCACTGCTTGGTAGATATGTCTGTATGTGTTTAAAACTGATGGAGTTGTAAGTGTTTTACCCTCACATACTGCATCGTTCATAAAAAGACCACGAGTTCCCTGCATAGCTGTTTTATAGCCGAGATCAAGTAAAAATGAGTAAATAGCACTTGCAGTAGTTGTTTTACCATTTGTTCCAGTAATTCCAACTATCTTAATCTCATTCACACGGAAGAGTGAAGCAATCTCCTCTATTTTTATAATAGAATGAGCATCATTCTCTTTTGCATTTTGAAGGTATTTTTCATTTTGTGCGGTGAGAACAAAAGCTGTCTCACTATCACACTCTTGAGAGTTTTCTGTTACATATCTGTAACTCTGCTCAGGAAGTTCAATTTTCAATAGTTTTCCCTTTGGCAAGTTTTTTTAGAAGTTTACGCAGGAGCTTATCACTCGGGTAGACACTCAAAGCATTTTCAAGATAAGTGAGTGCCATCTCTGCAAAATCGTGTTCTATGAGTCTATCTAAAAAATCTACAAAATCATCTTTTTGTGTGATAATAACACGCGTTGAGAACATAATATTTTCAAAAGTTTCTCTAAAATCAGCACCATCTTCTACAATTTTTTTAAAATCACCATAAAGTATGCCATCCTCAAACTCTAATCTATCACGAAGTGGTTTGGCGAAGACTTTACTCAGCTCTTCAAGTGATCCATCCATATTTTGAAGTATCTCACTCATAATCGCATCAGCCTGCTCTTTATCATCTTCTTGAAGTATCTCATAATAGTCAAAAAGAGCTTCAGCTCCACCCTCTCCACTCATAGCCATTTCTGAAAGAATTACACAATTATATGCCTCTTTCGAGTTTGGATAATTTTGCAAAACTATTGCAAATTTTTCTAAGGCTGTTTTATACTCAGCCTTTGAGAAGCTATCTTTTGCTTGTGTTAATATTTTATATTTACTAATTGTACTCATATTGCTCTTTTATAAGACTAGATTTTCATAGAATATAGAGACTATAAGGTGTCTATATCATTTTCCATACCAACTGGAACATTTACAACCGTTAACTCAGGATGAATATCCATTCTTAGTTGTCTCTCAACTCCATACTTTAGCGTAGTTCCACTACTCGCACAACCAATACATGCACCTTTAAGTTGCACATATACTGCGCCATTTTTTACTGTTATAAACTCTATATCTCCACCATCAAGTGCTAAAGATGGGCGTACCTTTTCTATAACTGCTATAACGGGTTCTAATAACTCTTCATCTGAAAATGGAATCATTTATGTCCTTTATATATTTTAATATTTTTTGTTATCATAAAATATGACAATATCGCTTAACAACTCATAAAGAAAAAAACTACTTAACTTTTTAAAGAGAGTATATCAACTACATACGAGGGTTTTCTCATACCAACAAGTATATAATCAATGCTCTCTCTTTGCATCAAAAATCGTATAGCACACTCTTGAAGAGAACTCTTACACTCACTCAACTCTTCTTTCAGTTGGACTCTTGTATTTTTTGAGCATTCAAAGGCAACCATCTTTCTGTACTCTTCTAAAAACATATCTATATATCGAAGAAGAGTATCTAAGTTCTCTTCATCTATCGCTTCTAAACTTTTTTTAATATGCGGAAGAATTTGTGAATATAAAAAACTGTCATAATCCCCTATCCATCCATATTTATGCTTATTCTCATCAAGTTGCTCTATAAGGTTGTAAAGTGATTTGAGTAACTCATTATCACAGACATCAAGCAGTTCATTTAAGTGATGGTAGTACTCTGTACTCTCATTATAATCCGCTAAACGAAACATCATATCCTCTTTTTGAGCATTAAGTGGACGATTTGTTAAAACTCGTAATCCATTCTCTTTCGCCCATGCTGCACATTTAAGACCTTCAGTCTCTAGCATATTTATAGGAAGTTCTATAGTAGTAAAACTATGTGTATCGTTTTGGGCTAATTCGGCTGCTCTATCTGCTAAGGTAATTAAATCTTCATACGGCAAAAAGTCTGCATCATTATGATTTTTGCTAAAACTATTTGAGCTTATTCCATAAGAGCCAATTGTTTCATTTTTCACCTGCTCTTCAAGTGCGACAAATACATCAAAAATTTTATCAAACATATCATCCAATGTTTCATCTCGATTTTTACCTTTGTTTAAAGCATTGTAAATAAAGTACTCAGGATTATGAAGAAGGTAGCAATCTACTTTTGTCACTTCTAATCTCAGTAGAGATTTTTCCAGTTGGTCTAACATAAATGATTTACTTATAGAGTGAAAACATGAAGGGGAGTACTCTACAACATCCTCAAATGGTTCCTCTTTATGAAGTTCCAACATACTTCCTTGAATATAGCCAAACTTACTGACTATCTCAACTTCTTGGCGTGTCTCTTCATCGAAACTCCTTAAAGCTTTAGCGATTGCTCTCTCAGCCCCACCATCCATATAGTTTGTAGATGTATCTATAAGACGGATACCTGAAGATATTGCTTCACGAAGAGCTTGTATATGTTGTTCGTTTTGATCTGTTACGCGGTAAGTTCCAAATGCGAAATTACTCATTGTAGTAATCCTGTTATTAAAGTATTTTAGAATTAGGAAGTTATTTGAAGGATTAACAAAGAGAATAAAATCTCTTTGTTAAAGGTATTGAATTATACTAATTCAATAAATGCCATAGTAGTAGCATCACCACGACGAATTCTCGTTCTAGTGATTCTAGTGTAACCACCAGCACGATCAACATACTTAGGTGCAATGTCATTTACTAAAGTTTTAGTTGCTTCTTTACTTTGAAGCGCAGCAAATACTGTTCTGTGAGCATTAGAGTCATTCTTACCAGCAACTGTGATAAGTTTTTCTACATAAGAGCGTAACTCTTTTGCTTTCATAACAGTAGTTTCGATTTTCCCATGTTCTATTAACGAAATACTAAGGTTCTTTAAAAGAGCAGCACGGTGTGCACTTGTACGACCTAGTTTACGATATCCATGACGGTGTCTCATATATCTTCCTCTAAATTAAGCTTGTAAAGCTTCTATTTTCTTTTTTAATGCAGTAACTACATCATCAGCTAAGTCAGCGCCAACTGCGTAACCAAACTCTTGAACTTTCTCAACGATTTCATCGTATGATTTTTTTCCAAGATTTTTAACATTTTTCAAATCATTTGTACTCATAAGTGCAATTTCACCTATAAGTTTAATGTTTGAACGATCAAGACAGTTGAAAGAACGAGCACTCAAACCTAAACTATCTATGTTAGTAGTTAGTTTTTTAAGATCTGGTGACTCTTCAACTCTCTCTATAGTTGTAGGTGCCTTTATACTAATCTCAGAGTTAAATACTGCAAGTTGTGCGTACATAACTTCTAAAGAGTTTCTAAATGCATCAATTGGAGAGATTTGACCATCAGTTTTGATGTTCATAACAACTCTTTCAAAGTTAGGGTTGTCCTCTACAAGTACATTTTCGATTTTGTATGTTGCACTACGAACAGGAGTAAAGAATGCATCTAAAGCGATATATCCATCTTCAAGTTCTTCATAAGTATCTTCACTAGGAACATACCCAATACCTTGTGCAATTTTAATGCTAAAGTTAAGCGTCGAATCTTCATTGAGTGTAGCGAGTGGAGCCTCTGGAGTTACCACTTCAACTGCATCACTACTTAGATCTGCACCAGTTATAGTACACGGACCAGCAAAACTATAGTTTATCTCTGTTTCTGTTGCATCATCGTTTAATTTAAAGCGAATCTCTTTAAGATTTAAAATAAAATCTGAAATATCTTCAAGCATACCACGCACAGAGTCAAACTCATGCTTAGCACCCTCAATTTTAATAGCGATTGGTGCATAACCAACTGAGCTACTTAATAAAAAACGGCGAAGTGGATGTGCTAAAGAGATAGCATAACCCGTTTCAAACGGATATGCCATAATATTAGCTTCATTCTCACTTATCTCTTCTACCTCAAACTCTTGTGGAGCAAGTGGAGTAGTTTTAATTTTTTTCATATTTTTACGCCTTTTAATTTAAATTATTATTTAGAGTAAAGCTCAACGATTAAACGCTCTTCAACAGGAATAACAACTTCATCACGCTCTGGTAAACGAGTAAAAATACCATATACTTTTTCAGCATCGATATCAACCCATGGAGCAAGACCAGTTTGGTTTGTAAGCTCAATAGCACGAACAACTTGGTTGTTAGTTTTACTAGCTTCTTTGATCTCTATTTTCTGACCTGGTTTCACACGGTAAGAAGGAATATCAAGTTTTTTACCATCAACAAGAACATGACCATGTGTTGTAAGTTGACGAGCGAATCTACGAGTAGATGCGAATCCCATTCTATAAACAACATTGTCTAATCTTTGTTCGATAAGAGTAATAAGGTTTGTACCTGTATTACCAGCTTTTCTTTTTGCTTCAACGAATAGAGCACGGAATTGCTTCTCAGAAACACCATACATGAATTTCGCTTTTTGCTTTTCATTAAGTTGTAAACCATACTCAGAAACTTTCTTACGACGCTGACCATGTTGACCAGGACCATAAGGTCTTTTTTCTAATGCAGACTTACCTGCTAAACGACGCTCACCTTTAAGGTTAAGACTTACACCAAATCTTCTTTCGATTTTTTCTACTGGACCTCTATATCTTGCCATCAGTAATCTCCTTAAACTCTACGACGCTTAGGTGCGCGACAACCGTT